>DATFWH010000228.1:0-5662 GCA_035259465.1 Binatia bacterium | reverse complement strand
AACCGCGCGCGCGACCTGCCTCTCCCCGATTACATGACCGAGGGTTCAGCCGGTATGGATCTGGCGGCGGATCTGGAGGAGGACTTGCGTCTCCAGCCGCTCGAGCGGGCGCTGATTCCTACGGGCGTCGCGATTGCTTTGCCGCCTGGGTTCGAGGCGCAGATCCGGCCGCGCAGCGGCCTTGCGTTCCGGGAAGGGGTAACGCTGGTCAATAGCCCTGGAACGATCGACGCGGACTATCGCGGCGAGATCCAATTGATCGCCATCAATCTGGGCCGTGAAGCGGTGATCGTTCGCCGCGGTCAGCGCGTCGCGCAAATGGTCGTCCAGCGCGTCTGCCGCGTGAGCTGGCAGGAAGTCGAAGAACTCCCGAAGTCGATAAGGCAAGACGGCGGCTTGGGACACACCGACAGGAAATAATCCTAAGGATAAATCGTTGATCGCACGTTACACGAGGCCCGAAATGGGCCGCATCTGGACCGAGGAAAATCAGTTCCAGAAGTGGCTCGACGTCGAAATTCTCGCCACCGAGGCGCTCGGCAAGTTGGGCGTCGTTCCGAAAGGCGCGGCGGCGCGTATTCGCAAAAAGGCTCGCTTCGATGTCAAGCGCATCCGCGAGATCGAGCGCGAGGTCAAGCACGAGACGATCGCGTTCTTGAGCTCGGTCGCGGAATATGTCGGCGATGACGCGCGCCACCTCCACGTCGGCATGACTTCGTCCGATGTAATGGACACCGCGTTCGCGCTGCAGCTCAAAGAAGCGTCGGCGATCTTGATCGAAGACGTCAAGGAAATGATCCGCGTCCTGCGCAAGCAGGCGCTCAAGTACAAAGAGACGCCCATGATCGGGCGCACGCACGGCGTTCATGCCGAGCCGATCACCTTCGGCTTGAAGTTCGCGATCTGGCACGAGGAGATGCGGCGCAATCTCGTCCGGCTGGAAGCCGCGGCTGATGATGTGGCGGTCGGGATGATCTCCGGCGCCGTCGGCACATTCGCGCAGATCTCCCCCAGGGTCGAAGCCTACGTTTGTAGGAAGGCGGGTCTCAAGCCGGCGCCGGTTTCGAACCAGATCATTCAGCGGGACCGCCACGCTTTTTTCTTCGCCACGCTCGCGGTGATCGCGAGCTCGCTGGAAAAATTCGCCGTCGAGGTGCGTCACCTCCAGCGCACCGAAGTGCAGGAGGCCGAAGAGCCGTTTACGGTGGGGCAGAAGGGCTCCTCGGCGATGCCCCACAAGCGCAACCCGATCCTGTCCGAAAACGTGGCGGGTCTCTCGCGGCTTATGCGCTCGTACGCCTTGGCGGCGATGGAAGACGTCGCGCTCTGGCATGAGCGCGATATCAGCCATTCGTCGGTCGAACGCGTGATCGCGCCGGACGCGACGATTCTGCTCGATTTCATGCTGCGCCGCATGGCCTACGTCCTGGGGAATCTCGCGGTCTATCCCGAAAACATGCTCCGCAACATGCAAAAGAGCGGCGGCGCGATCTTCTCCGAGCGGATTCTCCTGAAGCTCGTCGGGAAGGGAATCTCACGCGACCGAGCGTATCGAATGGTCCAGCGCCATGCGCTCAAGGTCGGCAGAGAAGGCGGCGAACTCAAGCACGAGCTGCTGAGCGATCCCGAGATCCGGCGCTATCTTTCGCCGGCGGATATCGAGGACGCGCTCGACTTGAGGCACTATCTTAAAAACGTCGATGCCATTTTTAAGCGGGTCTTCCATTGAGCGACTATGCGCGCTAAAATTTTTATTTCCTTCAAGAACGGAGTGCTCGATCCGCAGGGGAAGGCGGTCGAGCGGTCGCTGCATACGCTCGGGTACCAGGAGGTCCGCGACGTGCGTATGGGAAAATATCTCGAAATCGAGCTGGACGCCGCGTCGCGCGAGGCGGCGGAGGCGCGGCTCCGGGAGATGTGCGACAAGCTGCTCGCCAACCCCGTGATCGAAGACTACCGGTTTGAGATCGAAACTTAGAAGCCGTCGGCGCTGACGGCTGAGAGCAAAGAGCTTTTATGCGATGGGGTGTCATCGTTTTTCCCGGCTCCTGCGACGACCACGATGTCTACGACTGTCTCAAGCTAGTGCTCAAGCAGAAAGTCGAATTTCTCTGGCATAAAGACCGTCTACCGGCCGGCCTGGATTGCGTGGTGCTGCCCGGCGGATTTTCTTACGGCGATTATCTCCGCTGCGGCGCGATGGGGCGCTTCTCGCCGATCATGGGAGACGTCGTGGAGTTCGCAGCGCGAGGCGGGTTGGTACTCGGCATCTGCAACGGCTTCCAGATCCTGTGTGAGTCGGGGCTTTTGCCCGGCGCATTGGTGCGGAATGCCTCGCTCCAGTTTGTCTGTAAGCCTGTTTATCTCCGCGTCGAAGAGACGGATACGCCGTTTACCGCGGCGGCGAAGAAGGGCCAGCTCCTGCGCCTGCCGGTGAAGCACGGCGAGGGATGCTACTTCGCCGATGCCGCGACGCTGGAGCGGCTTAAAGAAAATCGGCAGGTGCTACTCCGCTACGTCGACGCCAAGGGACGACCCACGGCGTCGGCGAACCCGAACGGCTCGCTCGACAATATCGCTGGCGTGTGCAACGAAGGACGAAACGTTTTCGGCCTAATGCCTCATCCCGAGGATGCGACCGAGAAGATTCTTGGCAGCGAAGACGGGCTTAAAATATTTTCTTCGATCATCTCGTCCCTCAGCAAGCCTGAGAAAAAGGTCTCGGCGGGGTGAGCGCAGCGAAAATGCCTTCCGAACCCGCGATCACGCCCGACGTTGTCGCCGCCCACGGTCTCAGCGAAGAAGAATACCGCAAGATCGTCCAGCTTCTCGGGCGCGAACCCAATTACACCGAGCTCGGCGTCTTCTCGGTCATGTGGTCGGAGCACTGCAGTTACAAAAGCTCCCGGCCTCATTTGAAACGCCTCCCGACCACGGGAAAGGCGGTTATCCAGGGGCCCGGCGAGAACGCCGGCGTTGTCGACATCGGCCATGGCCTGGCGGCGGTCTTCAAAATGGAGAGCCACAACCATCCGTCGTTCATCGAACCGTATCAGGGCGCAGCGACGGGCGTCGGCGGCATTCTGCGCGATGTGTTCACGATGGGCGCGCGGCCGGTCGCGTCGCTCAACTCGCTACGCTTCGGCAGCTTCGATCATCCGCGCACGCGCTACCTGCTCTCCGGAGTTGTCGCCGGCATCGGCGGCTACGGCAACTGCATCGGCGTGCCGACGGTCGGCGGCGAGATCTTTTTCGACGAATCCTACAACGCGAATATTCTGGTGAATGCGTTCACGCTCGGGATCGCTGAGAAGCGGCGCATCTTCAAAGGACGGGCCGAGGGCGCCGGCAATCCCGTCATCTACGTCGGCGCGAAGACCGGCCGCGACGGCATCCACGGCGCCACGATGGCGTCGGAGTCGTTTTCCGACGAATCGGAGAAAAAGCGACCCACGGTGCAGGTCGGCGATCCGTTCACCGAGAAACTGCTCCTCGAAGCGTGCCTCGCGCTTATGAAGACCGATCTCATCGTCGGCATCCAGGACATGGGCGCGGCCGGTCTTACCAGTTCTTCGGTCGAGATGGCCGAGCGCGGCGGCTCGGGCGTCGAGCTGGAATTATCGCGCGTGCCGCTGCGCGAGACCGGCATGACGCCCTACGAAATACTGCTCTCCGAATCGCAGGAGCGCATGCTGCTCGTCGCCCGATCCGGCAAAGAAGAAGAAGTCAAGAAAATCTTCGAGCGCTGGGACCTCGACGCGGTGGTCGTCGGCAGAGTCACCGACGACCATATGTACCGCGCGCTGTATAACGGCAAGGAAATTGTGCGCATTCCCGTAGGCGCTCTCACGTCGGAGGCTCCCGTCTATCAGCGGCCAGCGGAGCGTCCGGCGGGGATGGACGAGGTCCAGCGCCTGGATCTAGACGCCGTTCCGGTTCCGGCCGATCTCACCACGGCGCTCAAGCTGCTGCTGGACTCGCCGAACATCGCCTCGAGAGAATGGGTCTACCGGCAGTACGACCATCTGGTGCGAAGCAACACGGTGGTGGGCCCCTCGGCGGACGCCGCGGTGATTCGGGTCAAGGGCGTGAAGCAGGGGTTGGCACTCACTGTGGACGGCAACGGGCGCTATTGCTTTCTCGACCCGTACGTCGGCGGCATTCTCGCGGTGGCAGAGGCGGCGCGCAATCTGGCCTGCGTCGGGGCGCGTCCCCTCGGCCTGAGCGACTGCCTGAATTTCGGCAGCCCCGAGCGGCCGGAGGTCATGTGGCAGTTCGCCCAGGTGATCGACGGCATGCGCGACGCGTGCGTTACGCTCGGAGTTCCGGTTGTGAGCGGCAACGTGAGCTTTTATAATGAAACTGACGGGGTCCCGATCTTCCCGACACCTACGGTCGCCATGGTCGGTTTGCTCCCAAGGGTCGAGCGTTACGTAACCCCGTGGTTCAAGTCCGAAGGGGATATCGTGGTGCTTTTGGGGCGCACGCGGGAAGAGCTCGGCGGCAGCGAGTATCTAAAGATGGTTCACGGATTGGTGAAGGGCACGCCTCCCTGGATCGACCTGCGGCTCGAGCGGGCGGTGCAGCAGACGTGTCTCAAGGCGGCAGAGAAGGGGATTCTTTGCTCCGCGCATGATGTCTCCGATGGCGGACTCGCAGTCGCGCTGGCCGAGTGCTGCGTCGCAGCGCCGGACCGGCCGCTTGGCGCGCGCATCGAGCTGCGGGAGATGATTCGCGGCGACGCGCTGCTTTTCGGCGAGTCGCAGTCGCGCATCGTCGTTTCCGTGAAGGAAGCCGACTTGCCGCGGCTGCGCCAGATCGCGGAGAAAGAAGCGGCGCCGCTGCAAGTCATCGGCGAGGTCGGCGGCACGCGATTATCGCTCCAGCCGTTCGCGCAAATTGCCGTCGACGAGGCGAAAGCGCTCTGGTCCCAGGGAGTCGAGCGGCGGATGAAAGAGGGATAAAGGGGTCGAACCTGGATGTTCGATAAATTCAAAGAAGAATGCGCGGTCATGGGCGTCTACGGTCACCCGGAGGCGGCGAACCTGGTATATCTCGGCCTTTACGCTCTCCAGCATCGTGGTCAGGAGTCTTCGGGCATCGTCTCTTCCGACGGGAAGATTCTCATCTCGCACCGGCAGATGGGCCTTGTAGCCGACGTTTTTAAAGAGGATGTCATCAAGCGCCTCGAAGGCTCGAGCGCGATCGGCCATAATCGCTACTCGACGACCGGCCACAGCCATCTTCGCAACGCCCAGCCGTTCGTCGTTGAGTACTCTCAGGGTCCGATCGCGATCTCGCACAACGGCAACCTCGTCAACGCCCAGGTCCTGCGCGCCGAGTTGGAGGAGCAGGGCTCGATTTTTCAGTCGACCTCGGACACCGAAGTGATCATCCATCTGATCGCGACGTCCAAGGACCAGAGCCTGATGGGGCGCGTGATTGAGGCGCTCGCGCGCGTCCGCGGCGCCTATTCGCTTTTGTTTCTCACGCCCGACCGTATGATCGCTGCGCGCGACCCGAGCGGCTTCCGGCCGCTCGTGCTCGGGCGGCTGCGCTCGCGCCGGAGCGGCTATGTCGTTGCGTCGGAGACGTGCGCGCTCGACCTCATCGAGGCGGAATACCTGCGCGAAGTCGAGCCGGGCGAGATCATCACGTTCGG
>DATFWH010000227.1:0-5355 GCA_035259465.1 Binatia bacterium | reverse complement strand
GTCATGTACAACACGCGCATGCTCGCCGAGCGCGACGCGCCGCGCGATTACCCCGATCTCCTCGACCCGAAGTGGAAGGGGAAGATGCTGATGGACTCGACCGATTACGACTGGTACGGCACGCTCATGCAGGCGTGGGGCAAAGAAGCGGGGCAGCGTTATTTCCAGCGGCTCGCGCAGCAGCAGCCGGCGTGGCGCCGCGGCCACGGATTGGTCGCGCAGCTCGTCGCGGCCGGCGAGGTGCCGATCGGCTGGGCCTACAGCTTTCGCGTCGAGAGAATGAAGCGCGAGGCCGCGCCGGTCGACTGGGTAACCACGTTCAACCCGATCGTCACCACGATCAGCGGGATGGGATTGAGCGCGAAGTCGACGGCGCCGAACGCTTCCAAGCTCTTCATCGACTTCGTCCTCTCGAAGAAGGCGCAGGAGATGATTCGCGAGATGCGGCGCATCCCGTCGCGCGGCGACGTGAAGCCCGCCGCGCCGAAGATGGACCAATCCAAGCTTAAGCTGAAGCTCGTGCCGGCCACCGTCGCAGAGAGTTCCGACCGCTACGCGGAGGAGTTCAGGAAGATTTTCGGGCTGTGAGGCGGATTAGTTCCATTTCGGATGGAGCAGAATCAGGAGCAGGAAAACGACGATCTTCCGCGCGTAATAAACGCGCGAAAGCGGCGTCAATTGCGGCCGGAAGCTTTTTCTCCGCCCGTTCAACGTCCGCTTGCGAGGGCTCCCACGATCCGCCCACTCCGTCGGGAAATGGCCGCGTGCATGGTTCCTTCATCTTTTCCGCTTCATGTATTGGCAGCATTATCCACTCATCGCTCCGCTCCGCTGCCCACCCGGCGCCGTATAGAATTACTGTGACGATAATGAGCGTTTTGAAAATCGGCGTTATCATCGCTACATCGCTACAGACGTTCACTGCGTGCTCAGCGCGACCGCGCCATTCTTCTTCGCGCCCGAGATGATGCGCGCCGCATCCTCAGGCAGCAGGAAGCGCTCTTCGATCAGCGAACGCGCGGCGAGTGCGAGCTTGTCGACGTAATCGGCATTGTCCTTGTAGCGCTCTTCGAGAGATAAGCGCGGGTCGCCGCTTTTCATGCGCTCTTCTTTCGTCTTAGCGAACGGAATGTACGAGCCAACGAGATAGCACAGCTCGTCTTCCATGTAGCCTTTCGCTCGGAGGTTCCAACCGGAATACGTCGCGACGGGCACCTGCACGTCGACCGAGCGCACGCCCGCAATTTCGTTGCCGTCGGCGTCCACCTTCGGGACGTAGACGCGGTGCTCGGTGCCGGCGATGTGCTCGGGCGGAGCGCCGCGGCGGTTTTGCAAAAAGAGATCGTTGATCCTGCCGATGTATTTGACGCCGGGAATCGTTGGAAAGCCCTGCTTCTCGCGCGCCGTCTCGACCAGCGTGCCGTCGCTGAGGCGCGGGAAGCGGCTCTTCGGCGGCTCGATGCCTTTCGTCACCCAATCCTGCAGCGCGACGAGCAGCGCGCGCTGGGTTTCCTGATAGGAAAGCGGGTTACTGAGCTGCTGGCACGTATCGCGCGCCGGCTTCTCGGCAGGGCCGTGCTGCGTGCCGGAAAAATAATAGAGCCTCACGTTTGCCGGAATCGGCACCTCCGATTTTCCCGCGACGTCGGTAACGACGAGCGAGTTCCGCGCCTGGTAGGCCTCCGTGCCGGAGTCCCAATGCATGATCTTGGGGCAGGCCTGCTGCCGCTTGCAGAGCGCAAGCACGCCGTCGGTCTTTTTCGTGAACGGATCGGTCGTCGTCTCGTAAGTAAATGGGAACTCGTCGCCGGGAAAGTAATGGCCTTCCAGCGCCGTCGGGAAGCGGCCGGGCATGGCGAACTCTGCGTTGACGTAAATACGGCGCGAGCCGGAAATGTGCGGGATCAGTCCGTCGAAGACGATCTTCTTCGTCTCGTCGAGATTGAATCCTTGATAGACAAGGTCTTTCAAAAAACGCCCGGCCTGCGACGAGCCGAAGGCGAGCGCCCAGCGCGCTGTCGTTCTGCCGCCGCGGCCGTCTTCGTAGGATAATGGATTCGCGGCGGAAGTCTCGCGCCTGAGATAAGAGACGATGTCGCGCGTCGCGGCGAAGCCGAGCCCCATGACGATGGGATCGCGCGCCTCGTACACCAGCTCGTAAATGGCGTCGGTCGAAAAGCCGGCGGGATAGCAGATGTCGGTGTTGCTCGGCGTCGGGTTCGCCTTGTCGGTGCAGCGGGCGAAAGACCACTCGCCGCGCGCGATGAGCTCCAGCGGCGCGTGCGGGCGCGATCGTCGGTAGAGCTTCGCCTGCGCCATCGACTCCTCGGCCGCTGGGTAGGCGCGGATGTCGCGGCTCTCGCGGTCGAAGCTGATCGGAACCGAGGTGGCGGGCTTCTGGAAGACGAATTCCGTCGTGATGGTCTTCCGGATCGGTCTGCCGTCGGGATTCTTCGCGACGGGAAATCCCGTCGTCATGCGCTCATTGCCGGGCAGGATGTCACCCTGCCAGCCGCTCCAGATCATCGCGTAGCCCTGGCGCATCATGAATCCGTCGCCCGCGTGCTCGATAGTCGACAGGTCGTTGCTGCGCGCCGCGCCCGCGTTGAAGCGCATCGCCTTGTTGCCGCGGTTGAGCGTGTCGTAAAAGATTGTGCCGTTACCGCGCCGCATGTCGACAGGCTTCAAAATGGATATCTCGACCCAGTATTCGACGTTGCCGCTCGCGTTCCGCGGCGCCTTGTCGATGTTCACGATCGTCTTGTTGAGCGGACTTTTCGGATCGATCTCGCCGTATGCCTTACCGACGATCTTCTCGTACGCCCCGGTGACGGGAAACTCGTATCCGCCCGCGAACGACTCGCGCTTGTCGATGACGATCTTGGTGATTTTCGCTTGAACTGGAGAGGGCAGAACGAAAGCCGCAAGCAGGAATACCGCCAGGACGTAAGCCATAAAGGCCTCCCTTAGTCTGCTCGTCTTTACGCGCGGAAGGGGTATTGTGTCAATCGGAAGCTGTAGATCTGTCGTCAGTGCGACGATGTCGGTATGCCTGTATAATTTCTTAAAGGCTGCTTCAGGCGCAAGCAATCTTCGGCTTGCTTCGAGTACGGAACTGCGCCTGAAAAGCCGAAGGGTAGCTTGCCGAGAAACAACGCAACGCTATCCACGAGGCCGGGCAGTTCTTTCGGTTGTGCATTGGAGCCGACGAACTCTCGGCGCGTTCCGTTAACTTCGAACATGAGATACCAACCCTCGCCATCCGCCATGCTGCTTATATATTTCGGTTTCCAATTGGTTACGCCTAGCTTGGCCAACGAATCAAAGAGTCGCCGAACGTCCGATTGATTTGCCGAGAAAGCGGTCGAACGTGTGAAAGCCTCGTCTCCGTACAACGCGCAGCGATATAAGACCTCATCGCCTATGACATTCACCGAGAAAGTCATTCCTTTCCATGACTCGACAGTTAAATAGAATGCGTCAACGTTTTGCGGTGCCTCGGATGCCGCATGGGCCATACTCGACGCTATGAGCGCTAAAAAAAGCCAGAGCACTCGCATGGACACCTGTATTATCGATTCGAAAAACTGCAGTCAAGGGTTACCTTGACACCGCATTCCTCGGTCTCATATGCTGCGAACGGCTTCAAGGAGGAAAATCCCATGGAAACTAAATCCTACGCGACGGTGAAAGTCGAAAAAGAGGACGGCATCTCGTGGGCGATCCTTAACCGCCCCGAGAAGCGCAACGCCATGAGTCCGCAGCTCCATTACGACATGCTCGAGGCGCTGACGGAGCTGGAGAGCGACAAGGACACGCGCGTGGTCGTGATCACCGGCGCGGGCGAGAGCTGGTGCGCCGGTCAGGACCTGCAGGAATATTTCCGCGCGCTGGAAAAAAATCCCGCCGAGAAGCGCAAGGCGGGCTGGGCCTCGCAGGAGTGGCGCTGGCGCAAGCTTTATACGTTTCCCAAGCCGACGATCGCCATGGTGAACGGCTTCTGCTTCGGCGGCGCGTTCACGCCTTTGATCGCGTGCGACTTCGCGATCGCCGCCGACGAAGCCACCTTCGGTCTCAGCGAGATCAACTGGGGCATCTTTCCAGGCGGCCTCGTGAGCCGCGTGCTCGCCGAGGCGATGACCTATCGCGACGCGATGTACTACATCATGACCGGCGATACTTTCGACGGTAAAAAGGCGGCCGAGATGCGGCTCGTGACCTATTCCGTGCCGAAGGCGAAGCTGCGCGAAGAGACCATCAAGCTCGCGACCAAGCTCAAGGAAAAAAATCCCGCCGCGCTCAAGGCGGCGAAGGAAGTCTACAAGGCCTGCAAGACGATGGATTACTGGCAGGCCGAGGAGCTGATGTCGTCGAAAAGCGCGGCGCTCGCCGCGAACGATCCCGAGCGCGGGCGCGAGAAAGGGATCAAGCAGTTTCTTGACGACAAGACGTACCGGCCGGGCTTCGGCGCCTACAACCGGAATAAATAAATAGCCCCCGTGGCGACCGAGTTCATCGCCGGATACGCAACGATCGGCCAGGGCGCCGGCCCGCTGATCGTCACCGAGCGCGCCGGAATTTTCGCCAAACACGGCCTGGACGTTAAGACGCGCATCATGGGCGGCGCCAAAGGCGTCGTCAAAGGATTGATGGAAGGCGAGATCCTCTTCGGCAATCTCGCCGCGCCGGCGCTGCTGCGCGCCGGCGTCGAAGGCAAGGCCGACCTCGTTTTTCTTACCGGCGGCATCAATCAGCAGTTTCTCGTCGCGCGGCCGCGCTTCCGCCGCCGCGGCGAGCTCGACGGCGCGCGTATCGGCTTTGTCGGCGACGGCGGGCTCAACGACCTACTCGTCCGCTTCATCATCGAGTGTTTCGGCGCGCTGGGCATCCGCGCGAGCGCCGTTCAATTGGCACGCGGCGGCGATCGCGGCGCTGCGCCGCTGTTCGATGGATCGTGCGACGCGCTCGTGATGACGCCGCCGGAGGCCGTCGAGGCGAAGTTGCGCAGCTGCCCCTTCCTCGTCGACTTCGCCGAATTCGGCTTCAACTACGCGCTCGGCGGCATCGCGGCCCGGCGCGTAATCGTAAACCAATCGCCGGATCTCGCGCGCCGGTTCGTGACTGCGTACGTCGAAGGCATGCACCGCTACCGCACCGACCGAGACTTCACGATCCGCGTTCAGCAGGAATACAGCGGCATCGCCGACCGCAAGGTTGCCGAAGAAACTTACGATCTCACCCGGCCGGGAATGCCGGAACTGCCGTATCCGGTGGTAGGCGCGCTGGGCGAGGCGCTCAAGATGATATCGCGCGATCTCCCAAAGGCGGCGGACGCCGACCCGCGCGCGTTCGTCG
>DATFWH010000226.1:0-20987 GCA_035259465.1 Binatia bacterium | reverse complement strand
TCCAGCTGCGGCAGCGGAAAGCCGCGGCCGGAATCGATGAGCCCGATCCGTGATTTCGCGAATCCCTTTTCTTTGACTAACTCCGCACCCGCGCCGCCGACCTGGTTCGACGCCCGGACGTCGTCGACCCAGGTGAGGGTTTTCGCGAACGGAATGTCGCGGCTGCCGATATTGAGCAGGAGCGAAAGCGCGCCTTCGCGCGGCACGATCGCGACGCCGCCGCGGACTTTGGGAAAGTAATTCGTCAAGTAGCAAAGATCCGCGAACGAATAGTTGTCGCCGTAGATCACCAGTGCGTCGAGCTGCCGCTCGGCCATCGCTTTCCGCGCGGCGGCGAGACGCGACTCGAATTCCGCCCGCGGGACTTCGTTCGGGTCCCAGGTGGAGCAGCCCCTTTTGAGAACCGAGTGGCGTCCGAAGATCATCGCGTCACTCCTTTATATAGAGATCCCAGGACGAGCGCGTCATGGGCTCGGCTTTGGACGCGGTCATGACGACCGTGTCGCCGAGCGTCATATAGCCGGTCTCCGGCAGATACTGGTTTGGATGCACGATGAAGGTCATGCCTTCTTCGAGCCGCGTGTCGTTGCCGTCCTCCAGATTTCCCGGCGCGGAAGAGCCGCATCCGAGCCCGTGGCCGCGCACGCGCATGAAAGGTGGACGGCAGTATTTTTCGTAGCCCGCCTCGATCAGCGTGCCGTTGATCGCAGCGGCGACGCCGCTCGCCGGCGCGCCGGTCTTCGCGGCTTCCATGCCCAATCGCATCGCCTTTTTGAGCAGCGCGTACTTCTCGTGCACGACCGGCGCCGGCGGGCCGAGAACCACCGTGCGGCAGATCTGCACGAACAGCCCGCCGACGCACGGCGTGATCTCGCCGATGATGATGTCGCCTTTTTGCACCACGCGGTCCGTCGGCGGATGCAGCGCGTTGTTGTGGTGGTGCGCGACGACCATGCCGAAGTTGTCCTCGGCGCCGAGCGCGCGCATGCGGTACTCGACGATCGCCGCGAGCTCGTATTCTTTGAGGCCGGGGCGCGCTTCCTCGTGCAGCGACTGAACGCCGGCGTCGGCGATGGCGGCGGCCTTGCGCAGTCTCTCGAGCTCGAACTCCGTTTTCCGGCGCGCGATATTTTCGATGATGTCCTTGGCGTTCACCGGGCTTCGGCTGAGTGCTTTCAGGATGTCGTCGTGCAAAGCGACGTGCATCGATTCGCGGCCGATCATACCGACATTGCCGGAGAGCTTCGGCACCAAACTCCAGAATTCTTTGAACGGCCGGACATCCCGCACCCACGACTCGTCCTTCGCCCGCGGGATGTCCCACGCCGGCGTCACGAAAAGCACCGGGTCGCTCTCGACCGGAAACACCAACATCGTTTCCGGGCCGACGCCGATGAAATCCGTCAGGTAAGCGACGTAATTCATCCGCAAGAAATTATGGCGTCCGGCATCGAAGATCAGCAGCGTATCGATGCCCTGGGCGCGCATCGCCTGCCTGATTTTCGCGGCGCGGCTCGTGTATTCCTGTTCGCCGTTCATGGCTCCCCCTAATCCGCTGCCGGCATGTAGCCGAGAGAGCGGTCGCGCTCCATCAACTCCCGCGGTCTTTGCGTGGAACAGCCGAAGCCGCCGCCTCCGGCGGTGAAGAAAGTCACGCTGCCGCCTTTCTTGATCGGCAGGTTCGGACGCTTGGTCATCCAGGCGCCCGCCTCCTCGGGCGATTGCTTGACGAGCGCTTTTGCCGCGGCGCCGCCGTCGCCGCCGAAAAGCCCCCAGGGCGGCGTGCGCGTCCGCTCGATATTGATATTCACGAGACAATCGCACAGCGTCTTCACCGTGATCTCGATGCCGAGGCCGCCGCGGAATTTTCCCGCGCCGCCGCTCCCTTCGCGAAGCCGGTGCTGCTCGACGAGCACCGGATAATAGAGCTCCTGCAGCTCGACGGGCGCGTTCTGCACGTCGCCCTGGCACATCGATACGGTGGCGTTTTGGCCGTCTTCGCTTGCGCGCGCGCCCCAGCCGCCGCCCATGATCGTCTGGCACAGGTAGCGCCTTCCGGTGCGCGGATCGCTGCCGAAAAAAGCGTAGCCGCCCATGTCGCCCTTGTGCCCGGCGGCAATTTTATCCGGCATGGCCGGCGCGAGCGCTTTAAAGATGAGGTCGATCACCGTTGGCAGCGTGCGGCTCCAGTTGCCGACGGGCGCGGGCGGCGTCGCGCTCAAAATTTTCCCGGGCGGAATGACGATCTTCAATGGACGAAAACAGCCCTCATCGATCGGCGAGAAGGGGCTCACCAGACATTTGAAGGCGACCCGCGCCGCCGCGACCGCACCCGACTCCCCGGAATTGATCGAGCCGGGCACCTGGCCGCTGATCTCCGAGAAGTCGATGGTCATTTCGTCGCCGTCGACGATAACCTTCACCTTCAGCGGCACCGGCCGGTTGAGATCGACGCCGTCGCTGTCGAAGAGCGCCTCCGCTTCATATGCGCCGGGCTTGATGCGCGCAACCTGTTGGCGCGCGAGCGCCTCGGACTGGTCGCCGATGGCGGCGACGCATCGCAGGAAGACGTCGAGACCGTAGCGGCCGACGAGCTGCGCCAGGCCGCGCTCGCCGACGCGGCACGCGGCGATCTGCGCGCGCAGGTCGCCGAGGCAGCTCTCGGCGAAGCGCACGTTGTCGGAAATCAATTGGAACAGATCGCGGTTGGGCTCTTCGCCGCGGTAGAGCCGGAGCGAGCGGAACTGCAGTCCTTCCTCGTAAATCTCCCGCGTGCCGCTGTAGCCGAAGCCGACGCGCGTGCCGCCGATGTCGATCCAGTGCGCGCGGACGGCGAGAAACGCGACCAGCTCGCCCTGGTGAAAAAACGGCGTGTAGACGACGACGTTGTTCAAGTGCTGTCCGCAGACGTACGGATGATTCATGATCAGCACGTCGCCGGGCCGAAAGCCGTCGCGGCCGTGCCTGCGCACGCCGTCGACGATCGCCGGCCCCAGGTCCGCGAGGAAGATCGGCAGCGCGCCGAAGTTCTGCGAGAGAATGTTGCCGTCGGGATCGACAATGCCCACGCAGTAGTCCCGCACCTCGTAGATCATCATGTTGTACGAGGTCCTGCGCAGCACAGTCGCCATCTCGTTGGCGATGTGCGCGAGGCCGCTGCGCACGACCTCGACGGTGATGGGATTGAATTCGGACGCCGGCATCTACTTCTTTTCGTCCGCCGTCACGGCGCGCGAGGCAGAATGGATCGGAACGGTCGCCTCGCGCAGCGAATAGAGGTACTTGATGATGTCTTCATTCGACATGTACTTGCTCATGTCGTAGCGCTCGCGGTGCACGATGTCTTGGAGCGGACGACGCACGCCTTCGCGCGCGGGGACGTCGGGGTAGCCGATCGGGATGATGAGATAGAGTTTCAGCAGGTCGGGGACGCCTAGAACACGCTTGTGCGGCTCCTCGAGGTGGATCGACACCCATTCGGACGTGAGGCCGAGCGACGCGACCGCGAGATGGATCAAAAACGAAGCGTTCGCGAGGCTGTCGGTCAGGTGGGACTGATCGCGGCCGAAGGTATGGGCGCCCATGACCGTCCCCCACTGCCGCCGGCCGTCGCCAAGGACGACGATCACGGCCGGCGCGAGATGCCAGTTGGCCTTGGCTTTATTGAATCGGAGCGAGTCGTGCGGGTCGTTCTTCACCTGATAAGAAGGATGGCGCAGATTGTACTCGCGCTGCTGCTCCATCCAGAAGATGAAATCCGTATTGTATTCGGAATACGCATCGCGCAGATCCTTCTTGATTTTTGGATCCGTTACCACGACGAACTCCCAGGGTTGGGAATTCGCTCCCGACATCGCCCAGCGGGCGACCTCGAGAATCTTGTTGATGGTGTCCTCGGGAATCGGATCGGGCCGGAACTTGCGCACACTCATGCGGGTTTTCACGAGCTTGAGCAGCATGTCGTAGGTTTGGCTGTTATCGCCCATAAGCTCCTCCAATTGTCACCGCGCGCCGAAAGGGAATTGGCGCGCTTCACGGCGCGCGCTTACCATATCGGCGCGGCGGTAAGCGGTCAAGTTTCAAGCGATGAGATACGGAGAAGCTATGATAGCGGGCAACCGGCGGAAAGCGGTGCAAAACGGTGACGATCTCGGAGACGCCGAATAGGTCCGCCGCAATCCGGTCGATCGTCGATCTCTACTCTAATGATAAGCGGCGGCAGCTAAAAAAATGGGGGCGGCGATGCAGAAATTTGCGGCGGGGTTGTTTCTTAATGGGTCCAGTCTCTCAAAAGCCAGTCCAACGCGGCGTTGAAATCGTAGAACGCGCGCGTCTTCATACCTTGATTCGATGCCGCCGAGACGACGACCATCAATTGTCCGTAGCGGTCGATGTCGCGGTCGCAGACGAGCGCGATCTTATTATCGATGCCCATGCGGCTTTCGAGCAGGCCTTTGAGGATTGTGCCTGTGCCGGAAGCGTCGGCATTCCAGGTTGCTTCACGGAGGTCCAGAACCACAGGCTCGCTCAGCGCCGGGAATGCACCGGCGAGCTGGCGGAGAATTCCCTGGAAGTCCGAGATCTCGAGCTTCCCGCGTACCGTAGCGCATATGTACAGTTTTCCATTGTCCGACCAGACCAGTCGGATTTCCAAATCCACGGCCATAACGCTCCTCGCAAGTTAGTTTATGAAACGGTCGCGCCGGGCCCCTGCGACCGGAGCGACTTTGCACGAACGATGGTGATTTGGTTGAAGCGGCTTATCGGGGCGGATTTTGACGTCGTAGCGCCGTCGCTGGCATCGGCCACTCAGGGTCTCATGCGCGTACATATAAGCACCGGCGGCTCCGTCGCGTCTTGACATTCGACGCCAATCGATTGACAGTTTGTATCGTATCCGGTCTAGCTCTCGCACTGCGCAACCTGATCGCCCGCCTTGACGAACGACCCTGGCGCGTTTCGGTTTCGGGGCGGCTTTGATATAGTTGGGGATTGGTCTCGTTATGGCGGATTGGATGGAAAATCAGCCGTGCGCCGAGGAAAGCGCCGAGGCGATGGGGGCGCGCTACAAGGCGCTCTTGGACGTGTCGGAAGCGATCGCGCTCCACGGCGACCTCCCGGCGTTGTTCCACGATCTCGCCGTGCGCCTGCCCCGCGTCCTGAATTTCGACTCGATCGGACTCGTTTTGCACAATCCGGCCAACGACACCGTGCGCCTGCACTTGCTGGAGACGCGCGGAGACACGAAGCCCGACCGGGAGATTTCCTTCGTCGATCTGCCGGTCGATGAGGCGTTGGGCGGAATCGCTTGGCGCGAGCAGCAGTCGCTCGTGGTGTTCGATACGGAGAAAGACACGCGTGCGCCGCAAGGCGCGGCGGTGCTGAGCCGCAACAATATAAAGTCGTGCTCGGTCGTGCCGCTGACCACCCCGTACCGCCGTCTCGGCGCGATCATCTTCGGCAGCCAGCGCTACAACGACTACAACTGCGCCGACCTCCACTTTCTCGAGCAGGTGGCGAAACAAGTCGCGGTCGCAGTCGATAACGCGCTGCGCCGGCAGGACGCGCAGCGGCTTCAGGCCGAGCTCCAGCACGAGCGCGACCGCCTGCGGCTTTTGCTGGATCTAAACAACAACATGGTATCGAACCTGGACCTGCGCGCGGTTTTGCGCGCGGTCTCGGCGAGCATCCGGCGCGTGATGGACTGCGACATGGTCGGCGTGACGCTGCCCGATATCGCGAACGATCGCATGCGCATCTTCGCGCTGGACTCCCCCACCGACGGTAAAAGCCTCCTGCGCGAGGAATTCGCCGTCCCGATGAGCCAATCCATCTCGGGCAAGGTCTTCCGGGAAGGCAAAGCATGGCACGGAAGAATCGCCGACGGCGTCGAGCCGTATCGCTCGCTCAAGTCGCCGCTGCTCGCCGACGGCTTTCAATTCGCCTGCATGGTGCCGCTCATCAGCCGCGGCCGGGTATTCGGCGTTTTGGCTATGGGCCGCAAACAGCCGCCGCCGTTCGCGCAGGAGGATGTCGATTTCCTGATGCAGCTCTCGACGCAGGTCGCGATCGCAGTCGAGAACGCGCTCGAGCACCGCGAGGTGACGGAAGTCAAAGAGCGGCTCGCGAACCAGACGCTGTATCTCCGGGAGGAGATCCGCACCGAGCACAACTTCGAGGAGATCATCGGCGAAAGTTCGACGTTGAAAGAGACGCTCAGGCAGGTCGAGACCGTGGCGCCGACCGATTCGACCGTTCTCATACTCGGCGAGACCGGCACCGGCAAAGAGGTTATCGCGCGCGCGATCCACAATCTCAGCACGCGCCGCGACCAGACCTTCGTCAAGGTCAATTGCGCAGCGATCCCGCTCGGCCTTCTGGAGAGCGAGCTCTTCGGCCACGAGCGCGGCGCTTTTACCGGCGCGATCACACAAAAGATCGGTCGCTTCGAGCTCGCCAACCACGGCACGCTGTTTCTCGACGAGGTCGGCGACATCCCGCTCGAATTGCAGCCGAAACTTTTGCGCGTCCTTCAAGAGCAGGAATTCGAGCGCCTCGGAAGCACGAAGACCGTGAAGGTCGACGTCCGCCTCATTGCAGCGACGAACGCGGATCTCGTGCACATGGTGGAGGAGCGGCGCTTCCGCGCCGATCTTTACTATCGATTGAACGTGTTTCCGATCCGCGTGCCGCCGCTGCGCGACCGCGCCGGCGACATCCCCCTTCTCGTGCGATACTTCACGCAGAAATACGCGCGGCTGATGAAAAGAAATGTCTCTTCGGTGCCCGCCGACGCGATGGCGGCGCTGGCGCGTTATTCATGGCCGGGAAATATCCGGGAGCTGGAGAACCTGGTCGAGCGCGCGGTCATTTTATCCCCCGGGCCGGAGCTGCGGATTCCGCTCCGCGAGCTTAAAGCCGCGCCGACGGCGGCGGCGTCCTCCGATCGTGTCACCACGCTCGAAGCGGCCGAGCGCGAGCACATCCTCCGCGCCCTTGCCGAGACGAAATGGATGATCGGCGGACCGACCGGCGCGGCCGCGCGCCTCGGCATGAAGCGCACCACGCTGCAATCGCGGATGAAGAATTTGGGTATCATGCGGCCGAAGTAAGCGCCGGCGCCGCGTTAGAAAGTTTGGATCGCTGGTTAGAAGCGTGCAATCTCAGGTCGAGTCCGCACGATCCTCGAAGCGCTCACGAGGCCGCTGCGCGGCTCTTTAATATCGCATCGAAGTCCATACCGACCAAATCGCCGATCCGCTGAATCGTGATATCCGGCGCGGGAGAGTTTTCGACGAGCTTTTCATCCAACGCGTAGTGTCCCTGGCGCGGGAATACGGTCGTCACGCGGCCGGTCCAACTCTTCTTCACCGCCGTAAGGATGCGGATCTTGTCGTCGACGAGCACGTAGTGAGCCGCCGGATAGCGTCGCTCAACGTCCTCCAGTTCGAATTCTTTGTGCACGTAGATGAGCACGTCGCCGTCGAAGGCTTCATGCAGTCCCGAGCGCCACACCTTGAGCGGCTGGAAGACGACATCGCCGTCGGAAAGAATGACGGGCTTGCCGAATTTCTTCGTATGCTCGACGGCGTCGAGCGAGTTCGGGAACAGCCGGTTGGCGAACGGATATTCCACAAAAAAGTGCGAGACGGTCAGCAGGTGCGGATCGCGCGGATAATTCTCGCGGTAAAGCTGCAGTGCGCCGAGGTAGTCGGCGTATCCCACCTTGTTGCGCAGCTCCTCGAATAACGCCCAGTAGCGCTCCTGGCGCTCATGGCCGACTTCGCGCTCCAAATGGTTCTTGAGGTCCAGCGCGATATGGTCGTTGTCGAGCAGCGTGTTGTCGACGTCGAAAAGGAAAACGATTTGCGGGTTCATGCGTCGCCCCACGATGATTGTTGAACGGCGGCCTTCACCAGCCATATCAGATGTGCAGCAAAGTCAAAACAGAGAACGTGCGGCCCAGACAACTTTTATTACGAGTTTCATCTCTCCGAAACGTCGACGCGCCTGCCGGCGCAGCGCAAGTAAGCGCCGACATGTCGGCGTTCTGACGATAAATCGGCATATTCCCGCAGCGAAATCCGCCTTAAAATACCATTCGACTTTTTGTAAGTCTCCGGATCATCTTCCGCTTTGGCTGATATCGGATGGCTCCGGCACAGAGCTTGCCTTTCAACAAAACAACTCACCGTGGACTGCTGGAGATTCCCCGCCCCAAGTAGTTCGGAAAGGATAGTTTCATGAAAATCGGTTTTGTTAGTATCCCCCTTGCCGGTCACTTGAATCCGATGACTGCGCTCGCCCGCAGGTTGCAATCCCGGGGACACGAGATTGCATTCATCGGCGTTCCCGATGTGGAGCCTTTCGCGCGCGCAGCGGGTCTGAAATTCGCGCCTTATTGCGAGAACGAATACCCCGCGGGCTCGATTGCCAAACTTTACGCGCCTGTTTCGAAGATGCACGGCCTCGAGGTGGCGCGCTGGACCATTCGCGAGAGTTTTACCGGTCTCTTCAGCGCAGCCTCGAAACATTTGCCCGGAAAACTGCTGGAGGCAGGCGTCGAGGCGTTGGTGATCGATACGATACACTTCTTCCTCGAGCTCGTGCCGATAAGCTTGGACATGCCGTATGCGCACGTTTGGAACACCCTACCGATGGATTTCTCGGGTGCCACCCCACCATGGTTTTTCAGCTGGCCGCACCAGAGCACGCCGGAAGCACTCTACAGGAATCGCGCGGCCGTCGAATCGACCATGGAGGAGTTAGCGCCGCTCATTCCGCTCGCTATGTCGTACGCCGATAAAATGCGGCTGGACATCGACTGGAGCGATTTTACCGCGACGACCTCCAAGCTGGCGGTAGTTGCGCAGACGCCGAAGGAATTCGATTTTCCGGGCATCCGCAGGCCCGCAGAGTTTCACTACACCGGTCCGTTCACCGACAACGAGGGAAGAGAGCCGGTAGACTTCCCTTGGGAGAGGCTCAACGGCAAGCCATTGGTTTACGCGTCGATGGGGACGCTCGTGAACGGACATGAGTCTATATACAAAGCGGTTCTTCAGGCCGTCGCGCATCTGCCGGAAATCCAGGCCGTGTTCTCGGTGGGCAAGAATGTCGAACCTGAGCGCCTTGGAAACATCCCTTCAAATGTTATCGTTGTAAGCGCAGCTCCGCAGATCGAATTACTTACCAGCGCAGCCCTTTGTATCACGCATGCGGGGCTCAACACCGCTCTTGAGTCGCTGGCCGCAGGGGTTCCGATGGTGGCGATCCCGATCGGTTACGACCAACCCGGCGTCGCCGCGCGCATCGCGCATCATGGAGTGGGCGAATTCTTGGAGGTAGAAGACGTAACGGTCGAAGGCGTCCGCGGCTTGATCGAGAAGGTTTTGAACAATCCGTCGTATCGTGACAAGGCCCGTTGGTTTCAGCAGGTGATCGCACAGACGCGCGGGCTCGACACTGCCGCCGAGGCGATCGAAAAAGCGTTCAAGATTTAAATCCCGGTCTTTGGCCGATGTTCGGAAAGGGGCTCGATGAAGAGCAACACCCGAGCAGAACAAAAGACTCTCGCCTCGTCCGACTCGTTTTGGATGACGGGCGAGACGCTGGTCATCTCGGGCGGACTGCGGTAGCCTGTGGCTCACCGTCCGGCGTTGCTGCCGCGTCGGTCAAAGCGCGTAAAGGAGGTGGAAGTGGCGTGAAGATGGGACAGGTACTTCTCTGCGCATATATTTTTGCCGACGCGCTGACGGCAGCCGGCGCCTCTGTGGGCGCGGACGGCGTCGTGTTGAGAGAGCGCTTACCGGGTACCAACTACTGCCGGCTGAAGTTTCCGGCAATCCGGGAAGAGACTCTCGGCACGGCGTATCCGGTGCTCAAGAGTCCGGATTCGGGCGACCTCATAGATTTTTACGGGTCGTGCGATGAGGACCCGCTCGGGCCACGTCAGGTTCTGTTGCAACAACAGGCCATACGGCGGCTCCGCCAAATGGAGCGCGGAAATTAAAACCGGCGCGGAGCTATTCATCGACGGCGGGCTTGGGCAGATTTAGGCCGTTTGGTTCCGTGGAAGGAATGGAACGCAAAATCGAAATCAGCCACTAATCGCTGAAAGTCGATGCCGGTTTCGATAGCTTCACCCGCGCTCTCGAAGACTCCCTCGGCCGCTTCGATCACGCGCTCCTGGACGATGTGGAGAGCGATCCGCGTGCGGTCCACAAGCGCCTTCAGGCGGCCGGCGAAGAAGGCCTCATGCTCTTCAGCATCCAGCAGCACGGAAGATTGCTGAATATCGTCGGCGCGCAGCGGAAAGCCAAACAGTATTCGCTCGGCAATCCGCTTATCGCCGTGACGATGACCGCGCGCGACATCCGGGCCGGCCTTTACGCGCCGCTTAGAGTCCTCGTCTATCAGAGCGACGAAGCCACCACGCGAGTCGAATTCGATCGACCTTCCTCGCTATTCCGACAGTTCGACGATCCCGGCATCACGAAGAGGTCGCCCGCTCGCTCGACGTGAAGCTCGAAAATCTCATCAAGAAGGCCGTGACGGCCGCTACCTCTAAAGAGCGCCGAAATCTCGGCAGGTGACGAAGCGTCGGCGCTGTCTGTTTGGCGCGCGTCACTCGTTGGTACCGCAGCGCGCTCGCATCTGGCCGATTTTGCGTCACTTTCGTTCCGTCCACTATTTTTTTCCTGTTGGCATCCGGCTTGCCTATCCGTCTTTGGTGAGAGAGCCAAAAATATGAAGAATTTTTGGACGGCATTTGGCCTCATGGGCCCTTTGTTGTTTTCGCCGGTCTCGGCCGACGAGCTGACCAAGCAAGACCTGCTTCATACGATTCGTCCGCCGGCCGAGAGGCTATCGCTCGTCCGGGCGGCCCGAGTAGTCGATGATGACAAAGTTCTCGGCATCGTCACGATGTACGACGATCCTGCAACCGAGCGCCCTGTGGATTACATGGAGATCTACGACACGGCCGGCAATCTCCTGGCCTTCGGCTGGTTCGACCAGTTCGGCATCGAGAGAATCGCGGTCGACCGGAGTTTCGTAGAGCCGTCGCAACGGCCGGCAGGAAGGTTTTTGATCTTCGCCGACGGCCAGCAGCTCTAGGTTGGATGAGAGGAGTCGAGATGAAGAAGTTTTTTACAGCTATGTTTTTTTTCGGTCTGTTTCTATTAACGGCGCAAATCGCGGGCGCCCAGGCTTACGCGCCCTATTACTACTATCCCTATCCGCCCTATGCGTATGGGACCCCGTACACCGATCCTAGCCAATACGATCCCTATTACGAGCTGCACACGATGCACTACCAGCTCTATCTCGATCCGTATGGCTTTTATCCGTACTGGAGTGCGCCGGTGATCGTCACGCCGCCGGCACCGCCGCGCGTGGTGGTAAGGCCGGCCCCGGCAACGCGTCCTACTATACCGCCGCCTGCGGCGAAGTAACGCAGCTACCGTGCTGAGAAACGAAAGGATCGCTGAAATGAGCAGCAACGTTATCCCGATCGACGAAAAGGAATTCGAGCAGGCGGTCCTGCGCTCGGACCGTCCCGTGCTGGTCGACTTCTGGGCACCATGGTGCAGCCCGTGTCTCAGAATGGCGCCGGTCTTCGAGGCCGCCGCCGCGCGGCATGCCGGAACGACCGCATTTTTCAAGGTCAACATCGACGACAACGGGGTGCTGATCGGCCGCTACGGCATTCAAAGCGTACCGACTTTGATTCTCTTTAAGGACGGAGTCGATAAAGAGCGTCTGATCGGCACTGCGGATGGCGAAGAAATCGCGGGGCTGATCGAGCGGCATGCGGGAGCGCCGCTCCGCTCAGCCGGCGTCTAAGGGAGCTATTTCGGAGGACGACGATGAATACATGGGAACTCATATTTATTCAAAGCCGCGCGAACGACGGCTGGTATAGCGAAGCCGCTCTGCCGACGCATGTTTGGGCATGGCCCGAGCAAACGTGGCTGAAGAAACGCCTGCGCGAGCTGCGCTGCGAGGAAAAAGAGCGCGAAGGCTGGCCGATTCGCGGACATTCCGAGAGGGCCGGGAGCGGGGAAGCGCATACGCCGACGCATGACGACGCCCGAGATCACTTCTCGCTCATGCCGCTTCTGCTCGGTGAAGATGTTCCGGCAGAAGTTCGCCGCGCGCTCAATGAAGGTCGGAGCCGCGAGGCCGCTGGAATGTCGATGGACCGTTATAAACTCGACCGCGCCGACGCGGGCGCACTGACCGATATCGCCGCCGCCTAGCGGCGCCGAGGAGTAGTGTTATGAAAATTATCAAACTGCTTTACGAGCTTTCAATGCTCACCACCGCTGTTTTTGTCGTGCGCATCGGCACCCTTGGACTTCTTCCGGCCTTGACCACGACCGTGATCGAGCGCGCCTTCAGAACGCGGCGATAGGCTTTTTGTGGAGGCAACGGAAATGATCGCCAATGCATATCAGGAAGCGCAGACGCCGGTGCGTTTGCAGCACACGGACGATGAATTTTGCTGGTGCGAGCCGCTCGTCGAAGCCGACGACGACGGGGACGAAACGGTTATTCATCGGGAAGTAATCTGGAACTGAACGAGCGTGTTGAAAGTCACCGTCACCATGACCTCCTCCTCCGCCATACTGGATCTGGAGGGAAAACTCGCGGGTCCATGGGTCGATGAGCTGAAGGAATGCTGGCGCAGCGTCTCCGCCTCCGGTTCCCCTGTACGCGTCATGCTCTGCGCAGTGACCTTTATCGACGAAGCAGGAAAGCGCCTGCTCGTCGAGATGCACCGGCAGGGCGCCGAACTGGTGGCCGAAGGCTGCATGAACACAGCTATCGTAGCCGAGATAGAGGAAGAAGAGTCGTAAGCGCCTGCCCTCGGCTCAGCCGCCGATAACTTATTCACAGGCAAAAACAAGCCGACATTTCGTCATCTGCCGAAAAGTCGGCGGAACAGCTGCTTCCATAGGTGATGATCCGAACGTACTTGCTTGAATTTACAGCGTTCTTACTGGGCGAGCGGGTGGCACTCCGCTTGCCTTATGTAATGGTTAGCTCCGCAGCCGAAATTGAGCGATGAAAGGACGGCACGCGATGAAAGATTATTCCGAAAATTATTTCGAGGACAGAGCTTCCGCGGTGTTCGAGTCCGATCCGCTGGTCGTCGAGCGGTATCTCTCGACCGTAAAGAACGACATGCGCCAGCAGCCCGAGCGCCTTCTGATGCTGGCGGTCCTCGAAGACGGCATCCGGTCATTCCAGAAATACTCCGGCTCGGAAAGCCCGGTGTCGAAGAAGCACTTCAAGGACGCGGAGGAATGGATCTTCGACATCGAGGATGACGGCGCCTTCTCGTTCGAAGGCATCTGCGCCGAATGGAATCTCGACGCCGCTTACTTGCGCCTCGGACTGCTCCACTGGCTCGAACGCAGTCGGAGGGGCAAACGCCCGCAGTTGCGTCTTGTAGCGAAGAACCAAGCGGTATCGCCGCGCGCTCATGAGCCGCTCTCGATGGCGCCCCTGCTCCTCAGAGAAGACATTCCCGATGCGGCCCGCCGCGCGCTCGTCGCCCGCCAGCCGCAGAAGGCCGGCAAGGCGCTCATGAAGGCGTTCAGTCTCACATGCGACGAAGCCAAGCAGCTCGTCGACGCCGACCCATGCGCAAAGGCAAGTCTTTCCAACAACTAGTCGGCTGACGCCTTTCGTCCTATAGACCGCGCACGACGATTCGACGTTTGAGAACCTGGCCCGGGTGCCGCAGGTTTTGCAGACGTTGACTTGTCCCGCGCGGAATGCAAAACAGTCGAAAGCGGGCAGTGTTCCGCGGCTGGGAAAGCATTACGAAAAAAACTTTACATCCGCGAAACCCTCCACAGGCGATCGACGCCTATCCGCAGTCCGGTTGAGGCCCGACGTGCCCGGTGAGCCGATCCAATCGACGCGCCCGTCTCTGAACGAGCGCATGTTCCCCATACTGACCGCGGCGCAGATCGCCCGCATCGCGCCGCACGGGCGCGCGCGCCGGGTCGATACCGGCGAAGTGCTGATCGAGGTCGGCGCGCCGGTGGTCCCCTTTTTCGTCGTCCTCGCCGGCGCGCTAGAGGCGGTCAACGCATCCGACAAAGGCGAGACGCTCATCACCGTGCACCGGCTCGGGCAGTTCACCGGCGAGGTGAACATGCTCTCCGGCCGCCGCTCGCTCGTGCGCACGCGCGTCGTCGAGCCGGGCGAGGTGATCGAGCTTGAACGCGACCGCCTGCTCGCGCTGCTCCAGATCGACAGCGAGCTCAGCGAGCTTTTCATGCGCGCCTTTATCCTCCGGCGCGTCGAGCTGATCGCGCACAGCTTCGGCGACGTCGTGGTCGTCGGCTCGGTGCATTGCGCCGGAACGCTCCGCGTCAAAGAATTTCTCACGCGCAACGGCCATCCCTACACCTATATCGATCTCGACCGCGAGAGCGACATTCAGGCGTTCCTCGATCGCTTTCACGTCACGCCCGACGACATCCCGGTGCTGATCTGCCGCGGCGAGACCGTGCTCAAGAACCCCACGAACCAGCAAATCGCCGAGTGCCTCGGCTTCAACGCCACGATCGATCAGACGCATCTACGCGACGTCGTCATCGTCGGGGCGGGGCCGGCCGGTCTCGCAGCCGCGGTCTACGCGGCATCCGAAGGGCTCGACGTGCTGGTGCTCGAAACCAGTGCGCCAGGCGGCCAGGCGGGGTCCAGCTCGAAGATCGAGAACTATTTAGGCTTCCCGACCGGCATTTCCGGCAACGCACTCGCTGGACGCGCCTTCACCCAAGCGGAGAAGTTCGGCGCCCGGATCGTAATCGCCAAGAGCGCGTCGGCGCTCGAATGCGAGCGTAAGCCCTACGCGGTCGTGACCGACGACGGGCTGCGCGTGCCGGCGCGGGCGGTGATCATCGCCACCGGCGCGCAGTATCGCAAGCCCGCGCTCGATAATCTCGCTCGCTTCGAAGGCGCAGGAATATACTACGCCGCGACTTTTATGGAAGCGCAGTTCTGCCGCGGCGAGGAAGTCATCGTTGTGGGCGGCGGCAACTCGGCGGGACAGGCCGCGGTGTTTCTCGCCGAAACCGCGCGGCATGTCTATATCCTCGTGCGTTCGGCGGGACTCGCGCAGACGATGTCGCGCTATCTCATCCGGCGCATCGAGGAAAATCCCGCGATCACGCTGCTGACGCACACCGAGCTCACGGCGCTCGCAGGCGGCGACCATCTGGAGTCGGTTAGCTGGCGAAACGATCGCACGGGCGCCGTCGAGACGCGCGTACTGCGCCATGTCTTCGTCATGGCCGGCGCGACGCCGAGCACGCGCTGGCTCGACCGTTGCGTCGCGCTCGACGCGAACGGCTTCATCAAGACCGGGCCGGATATCTCGGCCAGCGAGTTGTCCGCGGCCGCCTGGCCGCTGCCGCGCGCGCCGCGCCTACTGGAGACGAGCCTCCCCGGCGTTTTCGCCGTCGGCGACGTGCGCGCGGGCAACATCAAGCGCGTCGCCTCCGCGGTGGGCGAGGGATCGATTGCGATCAGCTTCGTTCATCAGACGCTGCGCGAATAGGAAAACCCGGCATGGCCGAAGCGACCTGCGCGCACATCGCGGCGATCACGAGCGTGAAGCATCCCAAGCGGCGCGAATGCGAAGAGTGCGTCAAGATCGGCGCCCGCTGGGATCACCTGCGCATCTGCCAGGAGTGCGCGGCGACGCTGTGCTGCGACGACTCGCCCAACCGCCACGCCACCAAGCACGCGCACGCGACCAAGCATCCGGTCATCGCATCGGCCGAGCACGGCGAGCGCTGGCTCTACTGCTATCCCGACGACGCCTTCGCCCAATATTAACCGGGAAAAGTTATTTTAATCGCGGATGGTTTGCAGGAACCAGTCGCGCGGGATTTCTCTGCCTAATCCGGCGCTGCGCGCGCGGTCGTAGATGAGCGAGCCGACGGTCACGAACTGGAGCCCCTTCACGCTGTCTTCGCCGCCGACCTTGATGCCGCTCGATGCGGTGATCTCCTCGTCCTTCAGCCGGCCGGGCACGCGGTCGTCGATGAGATCGGCGAGCGCCACTAGCCGGCCGCGAAAGTTTTTATTGCGATTGCCGCGGCCCCGCGCGGGCCCCATCGCGCGGTGCAGTGCGTCGCGGCTGCCGGCGAGATAAGTCGGAAAGCCCTGCGAGTCGTCGATGGCGACGCCTTCGACGATCTGGCACGCCGGACCGCCGCCGACGCAGACGTCGAGCTTCGGATTCACATCGTCGGCGAATTCGCGCGACACCTGCGTCAGATGCATGCCGCTCTCGAGATGCCGCGCGTAGATCGTCGGCTCCTTTGAATTCGTGCACGTCGCGAGAATGTCGGTGCCGCGCGCAGCTTCGTCCGCGCTCGCGCAGGGAATCACCTCGATGCCGAGCTGGGCCGCCATCTCCTTCGCGTAAACATCGCGGTGCTCTCTCGTCGGGCTGAAAACCTTGGCCTGCTTGATCGGCCGCACGCAGTGAAACGCCGCGAGATGCGTGCGCGCCATGCCGCCGGAGCCGAGCATACCGACGACCGAGGCGTTCTTGCGCGCGAGGTATTTCGCGCCGAGCGCGTAGAGCGCGGCGACGCGCATGTGCTGGAGATGGCCGTCGTTGATCACGGCGAGCGGCTCGCCGTCCTCGGTGCTGAAGAGAAAGACGAAGCCGCAATAAAGTCCGGACTTAACGCAGTATTTGTCCTCGACGCGCACGCCGTGGCGCTCGGGCCAGCTCACGACGTCCGACTTCATGCGGATCGCGAACCGCTGGAGGCTCTTGCTCGATCCCTCCATTGTGCCCCAGCGGTGAAACTTCTCCGCGCTGCGCGTCTCGGTGTAAACATCGACGCGCGGCCTGCCCGCGAGCTCGCCGCGCGCCAATTCCCGGTGCCCTTCCTCGATGACGCGGAGCGTATCCTCCATCGTGAGAACTTGCGCCACTTCTTCATTGTTGATGAAAAGCATTCAACCCGCCAAGATTTGCCTTCGTCAGTGGCTCTTGAGCCAAGCCATAATATCGTCGATCACCGCCGCGCGGTCGACGTTGTTTAAATGGTGATTGCCGCCCGGAACGCCGCGGTGAGTCGCGGCCGGCCGCATCTTATCATACAGCAGCTCGCCGTGCGCGAACGGCACAGTCTCGTCGGCGGTGCCGTGGACGATCAGCGCGGGCTTTTTAAGATTGCCGACCATCGCGGCCGCGTCGGCGGCGCGAAAATGTTTTTCCTCGAGCGGCCCGAAGCGGTCTTCCAATATCTTTCTTGCGTTGCGGTTGTCTTCGAGAATGCGCGTAAGGTCGGTGAACGCCGCGATCGCGACGGCGCCGGCGAAAACATCCTCGGTCGCGGCGGCGACGAGCGACATCGTGCCCCCGGTCGACTGCCCCGCCGCCCAGATTCTATGAACATCCATAGCGCTTCGCATCGATTTCGCGCAGGCGGCCATGTCCTCCGCCCAGCGGCTCAAGTCCGCGCGGCCCGTCGATTTGCCGTAGCCCCGCTGGCTCAAGCGCAGCGCGACATATCCCTCTTCGGCCAATCTCGCCAGCAGATCGTCGTACTGCGCGCCGCCGCCCCAGCCGTGGCAGAAGACGACGCCTTCGCCGCGCGTGTTGCTTCGCGCCGGCGTCCAGACGAGGCAGTCGAGGCGGGCATCGCCGCTCTCGACCTCGTAGGCGTTCGTCATCACACCTGCCGCGGACTACTTGAGCGGCGTGTGGATCTGCAGATAATTGCCTTCGGGATCGAGGAAATAGACCGAACGGCCCGTCGGGCGCACATGCTCCTCGTAGAGGATTTGGACGCCGGCCTTCTTGAGATCGGCGACGGCGGTCGTGAAATCCTCCTTCGCCAATTCGAGCGAGAGGTGCGAGGTGCCGTCGTCGAAGGCGCCGCGCTCGATCGGCTTCGAGCGCTCGAACAGCACGAGCTCGTCGCCGTTCTGCATGAACATGCGCGCGGTCATGGGATAGTGTCCCATCGCCTCTTTAAAGAGGCTGCCGGTCTCCTGGTCTTCGTCGACCTTCGTGCACTGCATCCCGAGCACTTCGGTGTAAAACTTTTTCGCGCGGTCGAGATTGTTGACCGGCAGCCCGAGATGGTGCACGCCTTTGATCTTGAACATGTCCGCCTCCTTTTTACTTGCGAACGTATTATATGCGCGGCCGGCCGCGGCCTACAACGGCGTCACGCGAGGCCGTAGAGGCGCGCCGGGTTCTTCCACAGAATCTTCTCCTTGATCTCGTCCGAGACATCCGTGCGCTTGCGAAATTTCGTCACCGAGTGCGGGAAGTCGCAGTCGCCGTGGGGATAGTCGGACGCGAAGACGATGCGCTCGGAGCCGAGAACATCGACGGTGTGCGCTAGCCCTTCTTCGTCGGGCTCGCACGAGACGAAGCAGCTTTCGCTCCGCACATAGTCGCTCGGCTTCTTCGGCACGCCGTCGGGATGGTGCAGCGAGCGCGAATAGTGATCGTCCATGCGCCACATCCAGTACGGCATCCACGCCGCGCCGATCTCCAGAAAGACGAACTTGATGCGCGGATACTTTTCCATCACGCCGCCGCCGATCAGCGTCATGATGCCGATCATGAGATTGAACGGCATGCCGACCATGTGGATGTAAAAGTACGGGTCTTTGAACCTCTCCTGCCCCGGACTATCGAAGCAGCCGGTGATCCAGTGGACGCCGACGGCCGCGCCGAGCTCGTTCGCCGCGCGGAAGAACGGCTCGAAAAAGGGATCGTCGAGATTGCGCTTGCCAGCAATGCCGGGGATGACGACGCCGATGAGGCCCAAATCTTTGACCGCGCGGCGCAACTCCTTCGCCGCGAGCGCGGGGTCCTGCAAAGGCACGGCCGCGATCGCCCGCACGCGGCCGTCGTACAACCGGCACTTCTCGGCGACGTAATTATTGTAAGCGCGGCACATCGCGGTGGTGAGATCGACATCGTCGAGCAGCGGCGCGAGCGCCATGATGTTGGGATAGACGACCTGGAGGTCGATGCCTTCCTTGTCGAGGTCCTTCAATCTTCCCTCGACGTCGTCGAGACCCGGCGAGTTGATCGCCATGTCGGGCTTGCCCTTTCTCCAAAGATAGCCGTTCGGCGTACCGTGGCCGTAGTTGCCGACCGGACGCGGGAAAAGTTTTCCTTCGACCATCCAGTAGAGGACCTTGCCCAGCTGCACGACCTTCGGTCCGCGGTCTTTGAATTCCTTGTCCAGATAGCGGTCGAACAGATCGCTCGGCTCGTTCGCGTGTCCATCCGCGTCGATGACCATTTCAGCTCCTTTGCCGTTCATTCACGAGATGTTGTAAAGCCGCGCGGCATTCTTCCAGAGAATATGCTCCTTCAAGCCGTCTGAAAGATCGGTGCGCTTGCGCAGCTTCGATACCGAGTTGGGGAAATCGCAGTCGCCGTGCGGATAGTCGGACGCGAAGATGATCTTGTCCTCGCCGATGATCGACGCCGTGTGCGCGATGCCTTCCTCGTCCGGCTCGCACGAGACATAGCAGCTTTCGCTCTTCACGTACTCGCTCGGCGGCTTGGGTAGATTGGAGAGCTTGTGCGAGCTCGTGTCGTAGTGGTCGTCCATGCGCCACATCCAGTAGGGCAGCCACGCAGAGCCGATCTCCAGGAATGCGAACTTGATGCGGGGGTATTTTTCCATCACGCCGCCGCCGATCAGCGTCATGATGCCGATCATGAGATTGAACGGCATGCCCACCATGTGAATGTAAAAATAAGGATCCTTGAATCGCTCCTGCCCCGGGCTGTCGAAGCAGCCGGTGATCCAGTGGACGCCGACCGCCGCGCCGAGCTCGTTCGCCTCGCGGAAAAACGGCTCGAAGAACGGATCATCTAGGTTCCGCGCCCCGACGACGCCGGGGACGACCGTGCCGACGCAATCCAATTGCTTGAGCGCGCGGCGCAGCTCCTTCGCCGCCTCCTGCGGATTCTGCAGCGCGACGGCCGCGATCGGCCGCACCCGGCCGTTGCTCGGCTTACATTTTTCGTAAACGTAGTTGTTGTAGGCGCGGCACATCGCCGCGCCGAGCTCGCCGTCGTCGAAAAACGACGCCGTCGCCATGATGTTCGGGTAAACGACCTGGATATCGATGCCCTCGGTGTCGAGGTCCTTCAGCCGCCCGGACATGTCGTCGAGCGATTGCCCTTCCGCCGCCATGCCGCGTTTCTTTAGACTCGTACCGAAAAATCCGCTCGGGCTGCCGTGGCCCCAGTTGCCCACGGGGCGCGGCAGGAACTTTCCTTCGATCATCCAGCGCCGGCCGCCGGCGTCGACGACCTTCGGGCCGCGCGCCTGAAATTCCTTTTCCAGATAGCGGTCGAATAAATCCGCCGGCTCGTTACAGTGTCCGTCTCCATCGATAACCATTTTGACGCTCCTCGATTATTTTTTCTCGGATCCCATTTCCTTCTGGACTTCCGCCAGCAGCGTGCGGTCGGCGATCTGCGTCAGCGGAATTTTCTTCTCGATCTTCGCGCGCGTCACCGCGTCTTCGAGCGCGGCTGCGAGCGCTGCGTCGCTCATGCCGCCGTTCGGGCTGTAGGCGGGAAAATAGCTTTCGAACATGCCGATCGCCGTCGGCTTGTCGCTGCGCGAATAGTTCGCCAGGATATCGATCGACTCGTTCTTGTTCTCCTGGATAAACCTAAGCGCCTCGACCGTGCCCCTGATGACGCGCTTTATCTGATCGCGCGACTGCTGGATTTTCTTGTCCGTCACGATCAGCGCGTTCTGCGGCAGGTTGGTGTAGTCTTTCGCCCACGCGACGATGTGATAGCCCTTCTTCGCGCCCCACATGTCGAGCGGCGGGCCGCCGATGACGCCCTCGACGCGGCCCTGGTCTAGCGACGCGATGCGCCCCATGTCGTCGCCGCACGGCAGAATTTTCAGGTCCTGGCCCGGCGTGAGGCCGTTCTGCTT
>DATFWH010000225.1:0-6395 GCA_035259465.1 Binatia bacterium | reverse complement strand
CTCCTGGCCTTTGACAACCTCGCCGAAGACGCTATGGCGGCCGTCGAGCCACGGAGTCGGTTTGACAGTGATGAAAAACTGGCTGCCGTTCGTGTTCGGTCCGGAGTTCGCCATGGATAGAATGCCGGGCTTGGAATGCCTGAGGTCGGCGTTGAACTCGTCTTCGAAGCGATAGCCGGGTCCGCCGGTTCCGTTGCCGAGCGGATCGCCGCCCTGAATCATGAAATCGGGAATGACGCGGTGAAAAATCGTCCCATTATACAGCGGCCGGTTCGTTTTCTGTCCGGTTTTGGGATCGGTCCACTCTTTCTTTCCCGTCGCGAGGTCGACGAAGTTGGCGACCGTCTTCGGCGCCTTGTCGTCGAAGAGATGCACCACGATGTCGCCCATGGTCGTCTTGATCGTCGCGTAGAGCGGCCCTTTTTTCTCCTGCGCCTGCGCGAAGCCGAGAGCGAACGCGAGAATAAACGCCGCGAGAAATATATTCCTGATCATCGTGACCTCAGTTGGAGAGCTGATTCATCGCCATGGCCATGCCGCCGAAGTACGCGCGATGGATCTCCATCGACTCCTTGGCGGTCGTGAGCACGCCGGCTTCGCCTCCCGCCGGCACGTGCTTCTCGAGCACAGGAAGGAACATGTCGGAATGCTTCACGTCGGCGATGCTGTGCGCGGTGAAGTTGGGCATCTGCTCGGGACGAAAGCCGAGGTCGCGCCCCCAGCTTTTCGCGAGCCGGCTGCAGTTGCCGCCGCCGATGTCGCCGAGCAGCCGATCGTCGTTGGTCCATTCGGCGATGGTCGAGGCGGCGATCGCCTCCTGCCACGGCCGGTTTCGCGCGATCCACCACCACGCGTAGATCGCCGCCTTGGTGGTCGGCAGCGGCTCGGCGCCGTAGAGCTGTTGCTCGCTCATGCCGACTTCCTGCGCCTGACGCACGACGAGATCGACGTGGCCTTTGTCGGAATGCTCGTCCTCGACGAGCTCTTCGTATTCGTGCGCGAGAATTTTCTGCTTGACGTCGAACTCGGGGCAGTTCGCCGCAACCTGCGGCCAGTAGTTGCGCCGCTGCCGGACGTAGATGCCGAGCTGCCCGAGATAGATTTGCGCGCGCGGCTTGGTGACTTTGATCGAATAGAATTCCTTCATCTCCGGCGAGAGAAAAAGTTCGCGCACCAAATCGCCCAGCTCCTTGCGCCATTGCTCGGCCTTCATGAAAAACCTCCGGCTCCGGTATTGAATAAAGAAAAAGGGCCGCCTCGACCCCACGAAGAAAATAGACCGATCGCCGCGCAGGGTCAAGCGAGCCGCCCCGCGTCGGCGGCGCCGGCTTGTGCGGCGCGCGGCCATTCGCTCAATGCCGCTTGAAGCACCTGCTCGACGGAGGCGCCGCCCTGCCGATAGACGATGCGGCAGATCGCCTCCGGCGGCCCCCAATGGCGGTGATCGGCCTTTTGAAACATCGCGATGGTTCGCGTGCCCACGGCGCAGGCAAGATGCATCGGCCCGCTGTCGGAGGTGATGAACAGCGCGCAGGCCGCGACCATCGCGGCGAAGCCGCGAACGGAAGGCTCGAACAGCACCGGGACGTCTGCTCCGACCGCTTTTTGGAAAAAAGGGATCAGGTCCGTTTCCTCCGGCCCGACGAAGAGCGCGACTCGCGCGCCGCGGCTTCTCAGCGCCGCGGCGAGAGCGACGAAATTTTCCGGCGGCCAGCGCTTCAGACGGCTCACTCTACCGCCGGTGAAGACGGCGACGACTCCCTCGGAAAGCCCGGCGGCGGCGAGGCGCCGCTTGCCCTCGGCCTTTTCGGCCTCCGTCAATATCAGCCTGGGAGAAATATCTTCGGATTCGAGGCCCAGCGCCGCCACGAGCGCGGGCAGGCTCTTGTATTTGTTGCGCTCGGCCGGCCTGGGCAGACGGATGTTCAGCCAGCGGTCGCGCTTGCCGCGCAGCCCGGCGCGGAAGCGCGCGCCGCAGAAGCCCGCGAGGAAGGCGCCCATCGCCGATTGCGAGCCGCTCACCTCGACCGCCAGGTCGTAGTGAAACGCGCGCAGACGACGGATGAGCGAAAAGTAACTCCACATCGCGTCGGGAAAGCGCCGCGTGATCTCGTAATGGCGGTCGATCGGCAAATTTTCGAACAGCATGCGCGACATGGGCGAGCCGACGAAGTCGATCGTGGCGTCGGGAAAATTTTTGCGAAAGAGATAGATGGCCGGCGCCGCGAGAACGGAGTCGCCCATGCGAAAGTTCCCGCGCACGAGGAGAATTTTGTGAATCGGCTCGCGCCGCAGGTCGGCCTGAACATCAGGCGATCTGCCGCCGCCGAGCTTCATCAAGCGCATGGCGAGCGCGCTGATGCGCTTGTTCACCCGGTAATTCGCAGGAAGCGGCATCTCGACTATTTACACGCTTCGTGAAGATAATGTAAACAGAATGTGACGCACAACGCGAGGAAGAACCCATGCCGAATCGACCGATGCCGAAAGAGGTCGCCGTCGAGCCCCGCACGACGGCGCTGCTGGTGCTGGATTTGAACGCGCGGTGCGAGAACCCCGAAGAGCGCTGCCACCAGCTTGTCGACCCGGTAGCCAGGTTTCTCCGCCGCGCGCGCGAGCGAAATATCTTCATCGTGTATACCGCTTCCGACCGGTACAAGGGCACACGGGAAGAACGAATGCCCGCCGCCTTCGAGCAGCGTCCGGACGAGCCGGTGCTCTTCCCGCCGGCGTTCGACAAATTTTACAGCGGCGAGCTCCAGCCCCTGCTGAAGGCGCGCGGGATCAAAACCGTCATCGTCTGCGGCGCGTCCAGCAACCAGGCGGTCATGTACACCGCGACCGCCGCCGCGCGTCCGTTCGGCTATGAGGTGGTGATCCCCGTCGACGGGCTCATCGCCCGCAGCGATTACGAGCACGAGTTTACGCTCCACCAATTTACGATTCTGCCCGGCGGCGCCGCGGAGAAGTTCAGGATCACCGAGTTCGACAAGATTCGCTTTGCCTGATTTTGCACCATAATGTATTGAACGGAAGTTCCCGTAACGATTTTCAATGCGCGACTACGACGATCCGCCGGCCCGGCATGTCTGGAAATTCGCGACCCTGCGCTCGCTTCGGCACCGCAACTTTCGCCTGCTGCTCTACGGCGCGTTCGTCTCGGCCGCGGGCGACTTCATGCAGAATATCGCGCAGGCCTGGCTCGTCTGGGAGCTCACGCGCTCGCCCGTTCTCCTGGGCGTGGTCGGTTTTTTCGACACCGTTCCGCGCCTCATGTTCGGCGCGCTGGGCGGCGCGATCGCCGACCGCGTCGATCGCCGGCGCCTGCTCATGCTGACGCAGGCGCTCGGCATGGTGCAGGCATTCATCTACTGGTTTCTGGTGTATTTTCACTTCATCGCTTTCTGGCATATCGCCGTGCTCGCCTTCTTCCTCGGTGCCGTCAACACGGTGAACCAGCTCGCGCGCCAGTCGCTCGTCAACAGCCTCGTGCCGCCCGAGGACCTGATGAACGCGATCGCGCTGCAATCGTCGGTGTTCAATCTATCGAAGATCGTCGGACCTTCGGCCGGCGGCATCTTGATCGCGCTCGTGGGCGTCTCCGGCTGCTTTTTCCTCAACGCGCTCAGTTTCCTCGCGCTGATCGGCATGCTCGTGATCATGGAGCTGCCGCCCTGGGAAGCGCCCGAAAACAAGCACGGATTGTGGAGCGACATCCAGGAAGGATTCAATTATCTCACCGGCAACCGGCGACTCTTCTGGATCGTCGCGCTTTCGTACATCATCGCGCTGGTCGGCGCGCCGTATCAGCGCTTCCTGCCGATGTTCGCGACCAACATTCTGCACGTCGGCCCCACGGGCTTCGGCGTGCTCGTCGCCGCGCCGGGCGTCGGCGCGACCTTCTCCGCGCTGACGCTCGCCTCGCTCGGCATGATGAGTCCGAGTCTCCTGTGGATCTGCTCCTGCGCGCTCGGCTTCGGGCTCGTGCTCGGGCTCTTCGCTTTCTCGCATTCGTTCGCCTTTTCCCTCGCCATGCTGGCGCTGACGGGATTTTTCTTCATCGCGTTCCGCGCGTCGTCGAACACGGCGATCCAGGCCGACACCCCGCGGCATCTGCTCGGGCGCGTGCTCAGCCTCTTCTTCATGGACCGGGGACTTTGGTCTCTGGGCGGCCTTTTGATCGGCAGCTCGGCGGCGGTCATCGGCATCGATCGCACGCTCGCGATCTGCGCGCTCCTCTGCGCGCTCGCCGCAGCGGGGCTGCTTTTTGTCACCGGACGGCCGGCGGGACCGGCTCTCGCCCTGCGGCTCCGCCCGTCGCGTGATCCAAGCCCCGTAAAGTCGACCGACCAGCATCAACCGCAATGACCGCAGTGTAAAAAATTCGGTAGCGCAGAGGCAGGACTGGGAGGCAGATGATGACCGATCTAATCTTTCGAACCGAGCCCTCCTGGGCGATGATCGTCGTGCGGTTGGGACTCGCGGTTGTTTTTTTCGCTCATAGCACGCAGCAGCTCCGTAACGGCGCCGGCAAGACCATCGGCGCGTGGAAGGAGCGGTACGGCATACCGACACCGATCGGCGCGCTGGGCATCTTTACGGAATTGTTCGGCAGCGTTGCGATGCTGTCGGGATTTCTCATCCGCCCGTTCGCCCTCGGGCTCATGATCTTTATGTTCGTCGCGATGTGGAAGGCGCACTGGAAGCACGGATTTTTCCTGGCCCATCGCGGCGGCGAGGGCAACGGCATCGAGTTCTGCCTGGTTTTGTTTCTGATGGCGCTGGCGGTGCTGATCGGCGGCGCGGGCGCGCTTTCGCTGGATATAAAGTTGGCGTCGCGGCTGTAAAGTTTTCGGAGTGAGGCCGACGAGAGGTGCGTTGCGGCTCAGTCCTTCGCCCGTCTTAAGTCTACAATCCGATGCAGTTTTTTGGCCGACGCCGACGCGCGCGCCGTGCAATGCGGGCAAGGCGCGATCTGCGGCATGAGCGCGATCCGTTTAAGCGGCAGCTTACGGACGGTAAACCGCCCGCTGCAGTTGTGGCAGCGCAGCACGGCGTCCCAGTCCTGCGCCGTCTCCGGAGCGGGCGCTGAGGCGAAAAGCGACGACGGGACGAAGCGGTATTTCGCTCCGCTCCGCCGCGCCTGTTTGCCGGAGAGATCGCCGCCCGTGGGGCTCATAGCTCAACCTCCCAAACGCCCAAATTAACGCGTCGGCGGCGTAATCGCCGGACGGCCGGCGTCGCGTTTGAAGTCTTCGCGCCGCGCGGGGCGCTTTCGCGCCTCGGTAAACTCGGCCGTCTGCGCCAGGCGCTGCTGTCCGAGCTGCAAACGTTCGTTGAACAACTTCCAGAGCCGGCCTTCGGCCGCTTCTTGTTCGTCTATTTTCCTGAGCACGCGTTCGATCGAGCGCGGCAGTCCCCAGTCGCTCCACAACACGCCGCGCACGGAAAGCACCGACAGAGAGGCCGGATAATGCGCGGGCAGTTGTTCGAGAAACCCCTTGGAGAAGTTTTCCGCTTTCAGGCGCCGGTAAATCTCTCCGATGCGATGCTCTTCGCCCGGCGCGCCGATCGCGGCGAGGACTTCCTGAAACGCGGCAAACAGCTCGGGATTGATCTTCTCGATGATCGCGAGCAGGCTTTTCACCTTAAAGACCATGACCATGGTATTCCACAGAGCGCCGCCGGCCATCATCTCGCGCGCGGTGAGCGCGTCGGGTTTTTCCACGAAGCGCCCCACGCGCTGAAGGGTAGACGCTGAGGGTTTTTCCCCATCGGCGCCGTGCGGAACGATGTAGCCGTATTCCGCTTCGGCCTCCGTCGGCTCGACGCCCATCAGGACGAATAAAGACGGGTTGCGCTCGACCGCGTGAAACGCGATCGCGACATGGCTCATGAAGAGGTCTTCCTCGTAAATGAAATGATCCGACGGAAATACCGCGACCGACGCCTCGGGATGCGTTTTCACAACGTGCATCAGCGGCAGCAAAATGCCGGCGGCGGTCTCTTTATTCCCCGGCTGCGCGATAACAGTCCCTTCGGCGCAGCGCGAGATCTGCCGGCGCACCGCCGGAAAATCGGTGTGATGCTCGGCGATTACGGTGAAGATGCGCTCGCGCGGAATCAGCTTTTCGACGCGCGCGAACGTATGCTCGAGCATCGAGCGACGGCCGATGAAAGTGACATATTGCTTCGGCAGAGCATCGTCGCGGAGCTGTCGTACGAGCGGCTCCAGGCGTTTTCCTTCTCCAGCTGCGAGTACGATGCCACAACGAACCTGCTCATCCCCTGCTCGCCTCATTCTTACCTCCGCCGAAACGGGAACCTATTTTTCAAAAGCGGCGGGTGGAAACTCGCCGCGAGGAGATATGTTAAAGTCCGGTGCGAAAACCGCC
>DATFWH010000224.1:0-3651 GCA_035259465.1 Binatia bacterium | reverse complement strand
CCCGCCGCGGCCGCCGAAGCTGCCGCTCTGGCTCGCGCGCGACGCCGGGCTGTTCAAGAAATACGGCGTCGAAGTCACGCTGAAGGAATTGGCGTCGAGCGAGGAGCTTTTGCCGGCGCTCGCGCGCCGCGACGCAGATATCTATGCCGCGACCGCGCCGTATATCGTCGCGGCGATCGGCGACGGCGCCGCTCTCGTCTTTATCGCCAACACCGGTTACAGCGTGCTTAAGCTGCTGGCGCGCCCGGAGATCACCGCGCCGCAGCAGCTGAAAGGCAAGCGCGTCGGCACCGGCGACCTCGGCAGCAGCCAGGACCGCATCACACACCAGGCGCTGCTTCGCCTCGGGCTCGATCCCGAGCGCGACGTCACGCTCGTGCCGATCGGCGGGCGCAGCGTCGAGCGCCTGAAGGCGCTCATCGCCGGCAAGATCGACGCGACGACCAGCAACGAGGACAACCTCTTCGAGCTCGAGCGGCGGGGCGAGATGAACAAGGTCCGCGTGCTCGCCGACAACGAGAGCTTAAAACTCTACATCGGCGCCGGCGTCGACTTCGCGGTGTCGCGCGCGGTGCTTCAGCGCGAGCGCGCGACGGTGAAAAATTTCCTCAAGGCGATGTGCGAGGCGACGGCGCTCGCGGTCCGCGACCGCGCGGTCGCGGACCGCATTTTTACCCAGTACATCGGCGTGCGCGACCCGGCGCTGCTCGACTTCATGTACCGCACTTACGTCCTCGGCGCGATTCCGCCGAAACCCTTTCCCAAGGCCGAGGCCGTCGGCCTCGGGCTCGAAGAGTTCGGCGCGAAGCCCGGCGTCAAAGGCAAAAAGGCCGAAGACCTGATCGACGCGAGCCTGATTCGTGAATTGGACCAAGAAGGATTCTTCGACCGGCTTTACAAATAGGCCCGGTCCTTCAAATCTTCCGTTACAAAAAAGGTTCTTCGCTTGACATCCGCTCCGTCCGTTTACTACCTTCGCGGTAATTTTTATCACGGAGGTCACCGATGGTTTTCACCAACCGCAAGAGCGCGTTCCGGCGCGCGGCCCTGTTATCGCTCGCCGTCTGGATTTTCGGCGTCGCGCCGGCTGCGGCGCAGAATCTTCCGCCGCAAAAAGAGGTCGTCTTCAAATCGGTCGATGAAAACGCGAAGGCGATCGCGCTTCTGGGCGACAACATCTTTTATTTCGCCGAGCTGGGCATGCAGGAGTTCGAGACCGCGAAGCTCATGACCGGGATTCTCGAAAAGGGCGGCTTCAAGGTCGAGCGGGGCATCTCAGGCATGCCGACGGCCTTTATGGCGACGTACGGCTCGGGCACGCCGGTGATCGCGATTCATACCGAATACGATACGACGCCGGGCAACTCGCAGACGCCCGCTGTGACCGACCACAAGCCCATGGTCGAAGGCGCGCCTGGCCATGCCGAAGGCCACAACACGAACGCGGCCGTCATGATCGGCGCGGCTTTCGCCATCAAGAAAGCGATGGATCAATTCAAGCTGAAGGGGACGCTCAAAATCTTCGGCTCGCCGGCCGAGGAGCTGCTGATCCCGCGGCCGTACTTCGTCCGTGACGGCTATTTCAAAGATGTCGACATAGCGTTTCACGATCATGTCGGCGAAGAGCTCAAGACCGAGTACGGCATCCGCCAGTACGCGCTCATCTCGGCCGAGTTCACGTTCAAAGGGCAGACCTCGCATGCCGCCTCCGCTCCCTGGGCGGGGCGCGACGCAGTCGACGCGGCGGAGCTCATGGACATCGGCTTCGACAAGCTGCGCGAGCACCTGGAGCCTACGCAGCGGAGCCACCGCGTCATCAGCTACGGCGGCGATCAGCCCAACGTCATTCCTGCGCTGGCGAAGATTTGGTGGTTCTTCCGCGAAACCACGATCGAGCGGGCGCAGGCGAACTTCGAGAGGGCGAAAAAGATCGCGCAAGGCGCGGCGCTCATGACCGGGACGGAATGGAGCGTCCAGGTCTTCAGCGCGATCTGGCCGACGCGCGGCAACAAGACGCTCGCCGAGGTGACGCAGAAAAATATGGAGCTCATCGGCATGCCGAAGTGGAGCGAGCAAGAGGAAAATCTAGCAAAAGAATTGCAAAAGAAGCAGGGCGCCCCGGTCATCGGCCTCCATCACAAGGTCGAGCCGCTGCGCGAATCGCGCCAGACCGCCTCGTCGAACGACTCCGGGGAAGTCACTTGGATCGTTCCGACCGGCCGGGTGTCATTCCCCTCGAATATTCCCGGCATTCCGGCGCACCATTGGGCCGCCGGCGTCGCTCCCGCCACCTCGCTCGCGCACAAAGGCGCGGTCGTGGGCGCCAAAGCGCTCGCGGCCTCGGTCGTGGACTTTTTCGCCGATCCCGCTCTCGTCGCCGAGGCGAAGGCGACGTTCAAAAAAGAAATCGGCGACGTCCAATACAAATCGTTCCTGCCGCCGGATCAGAAGCCGCCGATCAGCCTGAACAAAGAAATCATGGACCGATACCGGCCGGCGCTGGAAAAGTTCTACATCAAGGAGAAACCGGAGTTTAAGTAAGACAAAATTCGGGTTCTCACGGGGTCGGGGCTGCATTGACCCGCCTCAGCTTTCCTAGTAGCTTGCAGCGCGGACATTCGCTTATAGGAGGCGCCTATGAGTCTCAAACTGTTTGCCGCGTTCGCCGCGCTATCCTTTCTCTTCGCCGTCGGCTGCTCGACGGAAAGACCGCCCGTCTCGGCTTCCCGTACAGCTACCGCTCAAGACCTCGGCCCCGCCTTTCACAAGGTGAAAGACGGTATCTACACCTTCGCTCCCGATCAGACGACGACCACGTGCAGCATGGTCGTTACGACTGACGGCGTGTTGATGATCGACAGCTGCAACAACTCGCTCGACTCGAAAAAAATGCTGGCCGCGGTGAAAAAAGTCACCGACAAGCCGGTCCGCTTTCTCGTCGACACCGAGACGCACAACGACCACACGTGGAATCACTTCGTGTTCTCACCGCCGGCCGTCGTGGTCAGCGCTCAAGGCGCCGCGGAAGGGATGAAAAAAGGCCTCGAATCCCAAGCGCGCCGAGACGCTCGCGAAGCAGTCTCCCGAAATCGCGGAGGTCGTGAAGAATTACAAGTTCATCGCACCGCAGATCGAATATAAAGATCGGCTGACCATTCAGCTCGGCGAGCGCAGCTTCGAGGTGATCTATCTGAGGAACGTCCACAGCGAGGCCGATTCGATCATTTGGCTGCCGAAGGAGCGCGTGCTGTTCGCCGGCTCGGCGGCGAACGTGAAAACGATGATCAACCTCCGCCCGCACGTCCGGTTCAACGACGTGTTCGCCGGCTACAAGGTGATGCGCGCGCTCAATGCCGAGGTCGTCGTTCCGGGCCACGGCCCGCCGACGACGGCGAAAATATTCGACGAGTACGAGGGCTTCTACACGCTGCTCATGAAGCGCGTGGGCGAAATGGCGAAGCAGGGTAAATCGCTCGAACAGATCAAGAAAGAGCTCAAGATGCCGGAGTACGCCGATTGGGCGGGGCAGGACCGCCTCGGCGCCAACATCGACGTCGCCTACGCTACGCTCAAGGGAAATTGAGGGGTGCACCGAAGAAAGATCCGGCAACGTCGAAGCAGCCTACCGGGCCGTGCAGGGGAAGTGAGGCG
>DATFWH010000223.1:0-5742 GCA_035259465.1 Binatia bacterium | reverse complement strand
CCATCGCGCGCTGCTGCTGATCCAATACACCGGCCTGCTGGATTCGCTGAACGCGATGCGCGGCGTCGCCGTCGAGGGGAAAAATCCGGTCTGCTTCATGGTCGGCCTGCTCGGCAAAGAGCCCGGCGTCGCGCCGACGAAGTCGAAGCGCTACGGGCTTCGCGTGGTCGAGCCGGTGCTCGACGCGATGCAGGTCGAGCATCAGTTGCTCGAGACCGCCGAGGATGCTGCCAAGATCGTTCCGGCGATCGAGCGCTCCTACAAAAACTTGACACCCACGGTGATGCTGATCGGAAGGGAGCCCGCGTCATGATGCAGCGCGATGCGTGTCTGAAAGCGCTTGCGCGCCGTCGCAAAGACGAGATCGTCGTCGCCGTCTACATGGCGGCGCAGGAATGGATCCATATTTCGCCAAGCGAATTGAATTACACCTTCACCGGCGCGATGGGCCAGGGGTCGTCGCACGCGCTGGGCCTCGCGCTCGGCCGGCCCGACCGCCGCGTCGTCGTGCTCGACGGCGACGGCAGTCTGCTGATGAATCTAGGCTCGTTCGTCACGATCGCCAACGCCGCGCCGAAAAATTTCCTCCACTGCGTGTGCGAGAACGGCACGTACGAGACCAACGGCGCGGTCTCGATTCCCAACCGGCCGCACGTGAGCTTCACCGGCCTCGCGCGCGCCGCCGGCTACGCCAACACGTATGAATTCGCCACGCTCGACGAATGGGAGCGCGCGCTCGACCGCGGCCTATTAAAGGAAGACGGCCCGATCCTCGTCGATCTCAAGATGGAGCCGGGCGAAAAATATCCGGAGGATTTCCGGCGGCTATACAATACGGAATACAGAGAGGCGTTTAAGAAGGCGCTGGCGAAAAGCTGAGCGTTTTCTGAACTTTCACACATCCGTTAAGCGAGCGGTCAAAACCGCCGACAATCACTTCGCCGCAAAACAATAGAATCGTCCCGCGCCTCCGCCCGGGGCGGTGTCGTTGCAGCCCCGGCTCTCATGGGCCGAGTTCCACGATGCGGAACTTCCGACGGTATTGCCTTCGCGGCCGATGCCGTCGGCGTGACCGATTTGCGCCATGATGTCGGGAGACTCCGATGTCCAGTCGTTACAGGTTTTCCCCGCCATCAATCGCCCTTCCGCCGTCGAGCCGGTAAGCACGTCGTGCTCCGTCGGTCGCGGCGAGCCGGGCCAATTGCCCGGAATAAGCTGGCCCTTCTCGTCTACGGCGAACAGAATCGGATTGCCTCTGCGCTCGTGAAGATCGGCGATATCCTTTCCGACCATAATACGGTTCGCGTTATACCAAGGACCCTGGCCTATCCGGTCGCGCGCGTGCGCCGGCTGATTCTTGTTTTCAGGGTCGCGCTCGGCGCTTAAGTACGCGCGCCATGTCCTCCCGCCCTGTCCGACGGCAGCGGCCAGGCTTTGGCAAAGCTTATCCGCGGCGGCCAGCCCCCCGAGATTGCCCGTCTTATGCTTGGCGCTGGTGACAAAAAAACCCAGCGGCGGAGGCGGCGCGTCGGCGGCGTAACCGATGTCCGTCATAGCGACGAGCATGATGAGGATGAAGAAGACGATGAATCGCATAGAGCCTCCGTAAAAGATTTGGACCGTTATTCAACCCGCGTTAGAACCCGCCGCGCTCGGTCATCCACTCTTTGAGCGGCGCCGCGTTCACTCTTTTTAATTCTTTTTGCGTTTGGTCGCGCGCGCCGACGCGAAGCACCTCCAGCGCCTCGTCGCTCGCGCTCTCGAACCAGTATTTGAATCCGCGCGGGATCAAAATGCCCTCGCCCTTGTTGTAAACGCCGATGACTTTGTCGCCCTCGCCGTAAAAGCGGACGGCTCCTTTGATGACGTACCAGAGCGCGTCCTCGGCGGGATGCGTATGGAGATTGTTTTCGCCGCCGCTTTTAACTTCCTGCACGTGCACGCGCATGAGGTCGCTGCTGCAAACGAGCGTGCTTTTCTTCGGCCCATCGAATTCGATCTTTTCATATTTAAACGGTTTGGCTTCGGGTTCCATGGCTGACCTCCCCGTGAATTCAGCTTTAGACGGAACAAATCTAGTCCCGCCAGTGGCTATGGGTCAAGGGAACTGGCTATGCAATTATTGTTTCAGTTTCCCGAGTATCCACTCATTCCGCGCCTCAAAAAAATAGGTGATTAGATCGGCTACGTCGGAACGGCTGACGCCTTGTTTCGTATCAACCGTGCTTTGGTGAAACGGAATGATGCCGAGGAATTTGCGGATTGTATTGTGGTGGTAATGCACCGTCGCGTTTCCATCCGTAGTTGGGCAGACATGAAGAATCGGACCGGAAGGATCTACGAAACCAATGCCAGGCGGGCAGCACTGTTTCCCGGCCTTCTCGAGTTCCGACAAGAGACTCGTTTCTTCAGCCCAGTCATGGGTCGTGAATGCGCGAACAGCCGCAGCTGCATCGACCGGTTCATAATCCGTCGCGGACAGATCGGCGCGCTGGATCCAATATCTTAGCGACTTCATCGCCGGCTGACATACTAACTAAGACACGATCAGGATTCTAATTGCTGCAGAGCTTAACAATAACCCCCTTGCCCCCACCTCCCCTCCCGGCGTAAGCTATTTACATGCCCGAACCTTTGATCTTCGAAGTCTTCTCCGACTACGTCTGACCGTGGTGCTATCTCAGTACCGGGCGTATTGAGAAGATAAAGAGAGATCACGGCGTGGACGTGAAGTTCACGCATTTCCCGCTGCACCCGGAAACGCCGCCGGAGGGAAAGAAGCGCGACCCCAATCCCGCGCGCGACGAGCGCATGAAGGCGCTGATGGATCAGGAAGGCCTTCCTTTCAGCGTCGGCCGCGAGATGACCTACAACAGCCGCCTCGCGCAAGAGCTCGCGAAATGGGCGGAGAGCCAAGGCAAAGGCTACGAGATCCACGACCCGATCTTCCGCGCTTTTTTCGTTGAGGCGAAAAACATCGGCGACCCGGCCGTCCTCGCCGACATCGCCGCAAGTCTCGGCCTGCCGAAAGACGAAGCGCTCGACGCGCTGCACAGCCGCACGTTTAAAGACGCCGTCGACGCGGACTGGCGGCGGTCCGCGGAAGTCGGCGTCAACGCGGTGCCCACCTTCGTTATGGGCGGCTACGGCTTGGTCGGGGCGCAGCCTTACGAAACGCTGGAAAAATTAGTCGCTAAGGCATCTTAAGCAAACCAGAGCACGTTGATCAGTCCTTCTGGATGGGCTAACTTCATCCGATGGCCAAGCCCGCGCCCACTCTGGAAGCGGCGAGTCCCGGTTCATTATCGTTTCAGGAAAACGATTCCACTCTCGTCATCGGCTTCTCCGGCCGCTGGAGCGTCGAGAGCGGGCTTCCTCCGATATCCGATGTCGAGCAGCGCCTAGGCGGAATTCGCCGGATCGCCTTCGACGCAAGCGGCCTCGAGTCGTGGGACAGCGGCCTGCTCGCGTTTCTCAGCAAAATCGTCGAGCTTGCGCGCGCGCGGAACATCGAGGTCGATCCTTCGAGCCTCCCCCCCGGCGTCCACCGCCTGCTCGACCTCGCGCAGGCGGTGCCGGAGCGCAAGGATGCGCGGAGAAAGGATATCGACCGCCCGCTGCTCGAAGACGTCGGCGTCGCGACGATCAAGACGGTCGAGGAGACGCGCACTACCCTCGCCTTCCTCGGCGAGCTCGTGCTCGCGTACGGCCGCTTCTTCACCTTCCGCGCCCGCTACCGCCCCTGGGATCTGTGGCTCTTCATCCAGGAAGCGGGCCCGAAAGCCCTCCCGATCGTCACGCTGATCAGCTTTTTGTCCGGCGTGATCCTGGCGTTCGTCGGCGCCGTGCAGCTGAGAATGTTCGGCGGGCAGATTTACATCGCCGATCTCGTCGCGATCGGCATGACGCGCGAGATGGGCGCGCTGATGACCGCGGTCATCATGGCCGGCCGCACCGGCGCCTCGTTCGCCGCGCAGCTCGGCACGATGAAGGTGACGCAGGAGATCGACGCTTTCAAGGCGATGGGCTTCGAGCCGATGGACTTTCTCGTGCTGCCCCGCGTTACCGCGCTGACCGCGATGATGCCGCTGCTGACTCTCTACGCCGATATCGTCGGCATGCTCGGCGGCGCGCTGATCGGCATCGGCATGCTCGACATCACCTTTCCGTCGTATTATGTCGAGACGACCAAAGCGATCACCATCACCTACGTTCTCGTCGGACTGTTCAAGAGCGTCGTCTACGGCTCCATCATCGCGTTCTTCGGATGCCTGCGCGGCGTGAACAGCGCCAGCAGCTCTTCGGCCGTGGGCGACGCGACGACGTCGGCGGTCGTGAGCAGCATCGTCTTCTGCGTCGTCGCGAACGGCATCATGGCGGTCTTATCGTACGTGTTGAACATTTGATGGAACACAACGGAAAGAACGGCGGCGCGCCGCCGCCCATTACCGTGCGCGGCCTGACGATGGCGTACGGTGATTTCGTCGTGATGCGCGACTTGAATTTCACCGTCGAGCAGGGGGATATCTTTATCATCATGGGCGGCAGCGGCTCGGGAAAGAGCACGCTGCTCCGTCACCTGATCGGTCTCGAGGAGGCGGCGAAGGGCGAGATTTTCTACGGCAAGGAGAATTTCACCCAGGCCGACGAGGAGGAGCGCCGCCGCATCCTGCGCCGCGTCGGCGTGCTGTTCCAGAGCGGCGCGCTGTGGAGCTCGATGACGCTGGCGGAGAACATCGGCCTGTTGCTGGAAGCGCACACCCGTCTCGATCCCGCGGCGATCCGCGAGGTGGCGTCGCTCAAGCTGTCGCTCGTCGGCCTCAAGGGGTTCGAAGATTATTACCCGTCGGAGATCAGCGGCGGGATGCAAAAGCGCGCCGGCCTCGCGCGCGCGATGGCGCTCGACCCGATCATCCTTTTCTTCGACGAGCCGTCGGCCGGACTCGACCCGATCAGCGCGCACCGGCTCGACGAGCTGATCGTCGAGCTGCGCGACAGCCTGGGCGCGACGATCGTTATCGTCACCCACGAGGTGGCGAGCATCCTCGCGATCGGCACGAACAGCATTTTTCTGGACACCGACACGCGGACGATCATCGCGCGCGGCAACCCGCGCGAGCTTCTCGCCCGCTCGGACAACTCATTGGTCCGCGCCTTCTTGACCCGCGGACAGGAGCCGATGGAGAAACGATGAAGAAGAAGATTAGCCCGACCCTCATCGGCGCCTTCGTTCTCGGCGGCCTCGGCCTGCTCGTTGCCGTGATCTTGATTCTCGGTTCGGGCAAGCTTTTCGTGCAGTCCCGCGATTTCATCCTCTACTTCGACAGCTCCGTAAACGGGCTGCGCGTCGGCGCGCCGGTGAAATTCAAAGGCGTCGAGATCGGGTCGGTCAAGGAAATCTTACTGTCGCTGAGCTCGGACATGAGCGTGCAGCGGATTCCCGTCATCGTCCGCATCGAAGCGGAAAAAATTAAGAAGCGCGGCGGCTCGACCGCGCCGCTCACGGACCCCGAGGTGGCGAAGGCGCTCATCGATCAGGGCCTCCGCGGCCAGCTCCAGATGGAGAGCTTGGTCACCGGCCTGCTCTATGTCGGCCTCGACTTCTTTCCCGATACGCCGGCGCACTTCGTTCAATCCGCCCAGGAAAACAGCCGGTACCTGGAAATTCCCACCATTCCGTCGATTTTCGAGCAGGCGCAGGACGTCGTGAGCTCGATCGTCGCAAGGCTGCAAGAGATCGAC
>DATFWH010000222.1:0-2791 GCA_035259465.1 Binatia bacterium | reverse complement strand
GAGATCATCGTCATCGCCGAGCCGACGAACGTCGTGCCCGACCCGCTCTATCTCGCGGCGACGGAAGAGATCACCGGGCGAGCGCCCACGCTTATCCGCGAGCACGGCGGCAGCGACGCGCGCTACCTCGCACAGTTCGGCATCCCCGTCATTATGACGCGCCCGCTGGTCGGCAACCTCCACGCCGAAAACGAATGGATCGACATCGCGTCGATGGAGACGCTATACCGGATTTACGAGAGATATCTGGATAAGAAGGTGGGCTAGTTCGACGGCCTGCCTAAGCGTCCGGGGGCGAAGAATCGGACCCCGGCGTTTCGCCGTGCGTCTCTTCACGCATATCCATGATCATATGGATCAAGTTGCGGGGCGAAGCGGAGGGGAGCGCGCCGCAGCGCGCGCACTCCACGGTGTGCGGGATGAGAGCTAGCCTGTCGAGCGTGACCGAGCGGACGGTGAAGCGTCTGTGGCAAAAATAACAGCGCAGGATGACCGTCCAGGTCTTTTGCCGGAGCGCGCGCGTCGCTTCGGAGTTTCCCGGCCACCCGCGGATTTCCGTTTTCACGCGCATAAAGGGCTCATTCGAGGCGGATGTCTAACAATGATATTTTTGGATCTCCAATCAGATTTATCAATTAAGGAAAACTACGGAGATACGTAAATCGCGCCGAAAAAGGTCGTTTCGGGAGAAGATGGTGCCCCAGATCATTGAGCACTCGCACAGCGAGAATTCGTAAAATAAATTATAGCGGTCAGAACCTTCCTTCTTTTTCAAGCTTCTTGACCGCCGAGGTCTCGACTAAATCGGCCGCCTTTAACCTGCGTATTTTCTCGTTTGTTTGGCCCAAAAGCCGGAGGACGTTGGCGATGCCGTCGGTGCTCGGGTAGATTTTTTTCTCGTAGATGTCGACGATGCTGCGCCAGCCTTCCTCGGCGTCCTCGATACGCGAGAGGCGGAGCCCGCGCGCGAGGCTCTTCATCACGGCGGCCCTGTTCTCGCGGTTGCGGATGAACGCGACGCCGTCGAGCAGGCCGCGCAACGTATTCTCGACGACGGCCGGTTGGGAGGTGACAAAGGCGCGGCGCGCCATCATGCCCGACCCCTGATACGCGATCGGCAGCTTCTCCAAATCGGCGAGCACGCGGAAGCCCTTGTTCTGCAGCAGCGCGGCGAAAGTGTAGCCGATCTGGCAGCCGTCGATCACGCCGGACGAGAGCGCGTCGGAGCGGACGCCGTCGCTCCCGAGCGCGCGGATCGAGATGTTGTCGCGCTTGGGCTCGAGGCCCCAGTGGTCGAGCGCCAGCATGGTAAACATCCAGCCGCCGCCGCTCAGGCTGTTGACGCCGAGCGTCTTGCCCTTGATGTCCTGCGGCGTCTTGATCTTCGAATTGACGACGAAGGCGCCGGTGAGCTTGTTGATGAAGCCGGCGATGAAGACGATGTCGGCGCCCTCGGCGATCGCGCCCAAGTTGGCCGCCGTCACCGAGCCCCAGTGGAACTGCGACTCGCCGGCGGCGAGCGCCGACATGCCGACGGGGCCGCTTCGCACCTGGACGAAGCTGAGATCGATGCTGTATTTGCGGAAAAATCCCTGGTCCTGCGCGACGTAGACGACGCCCTCGCGCTCGGCGAACGAGCCGGTCGTCATGACGACGCGCGTGAGCGGCGCCGCCGCGCGCGCGGGCGGCGCGGCGAGAAGCAACAGCGCGAGGAGGAATCCGGCGCGCGGGATTGTCATCGCGCTACGCGGCCTTCGCTGCCTTGAGCGCCGCGAGCACACGCTGCGGAGTGAAGGGCACGTCGCGGAGACGCGCGCCGGTCGCGTCGAAGATCGCGTTGGCGATCGCAGCCGGGATCGGCACAGTCGATAGCTCGCCCGCGCCGAGCGGCGACACGTCTCTCCGGTCGATCAGCACGACGTCGAGCTCGGGCAGGTCGGGGAATCTGAGGATCGGGTAGCTTACCCAATCGAGGCTCGTGACGCCGTTCACGTCGAATGCGACTTCTTCGTACAGCGCGCGGCTCACGCCCTGAACGATGTTGCCCTCGACCTGGTTCTTGACGCCGTCGGGATTTACGATGAGGCCGCAGTCGTGCGACAGCGTCACCCGCTTGACCGCGACCTTGCCGGTCGCGCGCTCGACCTCGACGTCGGCGATGGCGGCGGCGTAGCCGCCGGCGCGCCGCGTCATCGCGACGCCGCGTCCTATGGCAATCGCGCCGCCGGGTTTCTCAGACGGCTGGCGCCGCTTCTGCCACTGTGCTTTTGCCGCGACGACGCCCAGGACGTCGGCCGCGCGCTTGTCCGCCGCGAGATGGCGGAAGCGCAATTCGATCGGATCGACGCCGAGGTCGGCGGCGATCTCGCTGAGCAGCGTCTCGCTTGCCAAGCAGCGCGATAATTGCCCCGGCGCGCGCAGGTTGCTCGTGCGCAGCGGATTCGCCTCGGGCTTCATCCAGGGAATTTCCTCGGCGAGGACATTGGTGTTGTCGAAGGCGTAGATCTCTCCGCCGCCCTGGTTGCCGTTGCCCTGTCCAGGCACCTTAGAAGCGAGGCCGATCTGCTGGGACGCGAGCAGCGTCGTCGTCGCCGCAACCGTCCACGGCAGGCTGTAATCCACGAATTCCCAGGCGACGATCTTGCCGTCCGCGACGGCCGCGCGCACCTTCTGCAATTGCGCGGGGCCTTTCGGCTCCCAGCCGTGCTCGTCGTGGCGCATCCACTGGACGCGCACCGGCGCGCCGACCGCGCGCGAGAGCAGCGCGGCGTCCTCGGCGCCGTCGTCGTTG
>DATFWH010000221.1:0-7538 GCA_035259465.1 Binatia bacterium | reverse complement strand
ACGCCCAGTTTACCGAGGCGGCCGGGCGGGATGCCCAGCTCGCGCAGCGCCGGCCGCCCTTGGCTGACAAGCCGGCGCTTGAAGTCGGAATCGGTCCAGGCGCGCGCGACGATCCTGCCGCCGTTCCACGATCCGCCGGTTTTCAGCGCCTCCCGGCTCCGGCTCAGCTCGTCCTCTTCGATGATACCTTTTCGCGCCAGCGCGCGCGCGAGCACTTCTATGACCCTGATATTTCGTTTCACGTCGGCCGTGAGCAGCGCGACGCGCTCATCGAGCGAGCCTTTGTATTCGCGGTGCGCGAAGCGGAAGAAATCGTCATAGTCGCCGCGCTCGACGCGCCCGTCTTCGGTCACGACGTCGATCGAATCGCCGATCGCCGAAGTAAGGAGGCCGATCTCGCGCACATAGTCGTCCAGCGCGTCTTCGAGAGATCGGATGCGCGCTTCGACATCTTTCGTCTCGCCGTCCCCGGTCGATGCCTCGGCTTTGCCGGCCGCGTCGAAAAGATCGCCGAACGAGATGATTCCCCGGCGCAGCAGCGTGAAGACGCGCGGCTCGATGCGCTTGGCGCGATAATACTCGAGGTCTTCTTCGACGGCTCTCACGTGCGCCTCGAAATCGTGCATGTGGCTGCCGCCGTGCGGCGCGTGAACGGACATGTGTTCCCTCCGAAAACGGACTGCGATTTGAGTTAGCTCTACGCCAAAGAACCGGCTATTTCAAATCTCATACCGCCCGCAGCGCACCGACGATGTCGAGCCGCGCGGCGCGAAACGCAGGCAGGAATCCGCCGAGCAGGCCCATCGCGAGCGCGAACGCGAACGAGCTCACCGCGATCGGCGTCGACAGCGAGAAAGAAAACGCCAGCTCCGAGAACGAGGTGAAGTTGAGCGTCGAGATCGTGACGAGCTGGAGGAGCGACGCGAGCGCCACGCCGACGATCGCGCCGGAGAGCGCGAGCAAAAGCGCCTCGCCGAGAAAAGCGACGAGGATGCTGCGGCGCTGGAAGCCCAGCGCCCGCAGCGTGCCGATCTCGGTCGTGCGGTTCGCGACCGCGCCGTACATCGTGATCATAGCGCCGATCGTCGCGCCGATGCTGAAGATGACGGTGATAAAAAGCCCCAAGATGCGGATGAACGTCGCCATCATCTCGGACTGTTCCTCGAAAAATTTCTTTTCGATCTTCGCGTCGTAGCGGAGCAGCCGGTTGTCGGCCTTCCAAGCGGCGACGAACGCCGCGAACGCCTCGGGGTCGCGCAGCTTGAGCGTCAGCGTCGAGTACGACGACCGCCTGAAGGCGTCCATGATCTGGTTCGAATCGCCCCAGATCTCCGAATCGAAGCCGCTGCCGCCGGAATCTAACACCCCGACGACGTTCCAGGAGCCGCCGGCGAATTTGATCCGCGAGCCTATGCCGGCGTTCGCGAAGCGCTGCGCGATCGAGCGTCCGACGATGATCTCGCGCGCGCCCCAGCGGAACTGCCTGCCGTCGACGAGCCGCACCTGCGGGCGCAGCTCGAACGCCGGTGGCTCGACGCCGCGGACGGTGACGTTGCTCATGCCGCCTGCGAGCTTCTCCATGTTGATGATGACGACCGCCTCGCGCGAGCTGAGCGGCGCGCCGGCTTCCGAGCGCGCGACCTCCGGCATGCCCGTGACGAGCGTCGCCACGTCGCGGTCGAGCACGCTCAGCGTCTCGCTGTTGGCGGCCTTCCGCAGCACCAGGACGTTTTCCTCCGATCCGGTCGCCCGCAGCGTGCGCCGGATGCCGTTCGCCATCATCAGCACCGCGGCAAAGACAAATACGACGAGCGCGATGCCGAGCACGGTCATCGCGGCGGTAAGCCGGCGCGCGCCGAAGCTGCGAAAGATGTAGCGGACGGGAATCGTCACCGCTTGGCCTCAGCCGATATAGCGCAGTCCCTCGACGATCCTGATGCTCATGGCGCGCCGCGCGGGGATCAGGGCGGCGATGAGTCCGACGGCGACCCCGGCAACCGTACCGAAGACGATCGTCCTCGGCTCGATGTAAAAAATGGGGAACCAGCCCTTCGGCAGGGCGTTTTGGAAACCCTCGACGGCCGGGAACGTCACCGCGAGGCCGACGGCGCTGCCGATGACGGACAAGATCAGCGACTCCCCGGTGATGAGCAGAAAAATGTGCCGGGCCGTGAATCCCAGCGTCTTCAGCACCGCGTATTCGTGCGTGCGCTCGCGCGCCGCCATGATCATGGTGTTGGCCAGCACGAGCAGGATGATGCCGATGATCACGAACGACATGACGTCCATCGCCGTCATGACCGATCCCATGGATGATAAAAAGCTCTGCTGGAAGGCGCGCTCGGTTTCCGTTTTCGTCTCGGCGGGGCTATTGGTGAAAAGCGCGTCGATGGCCGACGAAACGCTTCCGGCTTCCTCGGGGTTCGAAATCCGGCTCACATACCAGCCGACCTGCCCTTCGCGGCTCGATTTCTGCTTGCGCGCCTGTTCTTCGAGGTACTGCCAGTGAAACAGCATGCTCGTCGGATCGGTCGTCTTGTCGCGCGGCCGGTAGATCCCGCGCACGACGAACTCCCAGCGGCCGGGGAAGATGTCGCCTTCGAGCGGCATGACGTCGCCGATCTTGAGTTTGTATCGCTCCGCGATCTCGCTGCCGATGATGCAGGCGTTGCGCTCGCGCTTGAACGCGGCCAGCTGCTCCGGCGGAACGAGAAACTCGGGATAGACGTCGAAGAAGCTGTTCGAGTCGACGGCGAGGCGCGCGAAGAACTGGTTCTTGTCGATGTAAACGCCGGAGAACCAGACCGCGAACGTCACGCGCTCGACGCCGGGAATGCGCGCGATGCGGTCGCGGTAGGCGTAGGGCAGCGGGAAGACGAATGAGACCGCGTGGCGCGTAATCAGGCGGTTGGCCGCTGAGGCCTCGACGCCCGCGTTCCACGCCGTCACGACGGTGCGCAGCAGCATAAACGCCAGGACGGCGACGGCGATGCCGACGGCCGTCAGCAGGCTGCGCAGCTTATGGCGCAGCGTGTTGCGCAATATGAGCTTCAGCAACTCCAATTACTTGACAGCCGCGCGGCTCTCCTTTACACCAGCTCGCCCTTGTCGAGGCGGCGGATCGAGCGCGCGCGCTCGGCAGCGTGCGGGTCGTGCGTTACCATGAGAATGGTTTTGGAGATCTCGCGGTTCAGGCGGTCCATGAGGCCGAGCACCTCCTCGGCGGAAGTCTTGTCCAGGTCGCCGGTCGGCTCGTCGGCGACGAGAATCGTCGGGTCGGTGACGATCGCGCGCGCGATCGCGACGCGCTGCTCCTGCCCGCCGGAGAGCTGGCGCGGGTAGTGGTCCATGCGGTCGGCGAGCCCGACGATCGCGAGCGCCGCCTCGGCGTGCGCACGCCGCTCGGGCTTCGGCAAGCCGCTCAGGAGCAGCGGCAGCTCGACGTTTTCGACCGCCGTCAAAACCGGGATCAGATTGTAAAACTGAAAGATGAATCCCACGTGCTGCGCGCGCCACGCCGCGAGATCGCTTTCGCCGAGCTCCGTCAGGTCGGTTCCCGCCACCGTCACGCTGCCTTCCGTCGGCCGGTCGATGCCGGCGATGAGATTCAGCAGCGTCGTCTTCCCCGATCCCGACGGGCCCATCAGCGCGACGAAGTCGCCGGACGCGATCTCCAGCGAGATGTTTCTCAGGACCGGGATTTCCAGACTATCGCGCCGGTAGGACTTCGAGACGTTGCGGATATCGATCAGCGGCGGCATCAAATCAGCGCGCGGATGCACGGGGCGGGAAGAATACATTGCGCCTCATTCGAGGATGGTGAAAAGCTCCTGCGGGCGCTGCACGCCGCGGAGCGCATAGCGCCCGACGGACACGAGCCTCGATCTGGCTTCGCCCATGGCGCCGGCGAAAGCCGAGGAGACCAGCAGCGGCTGCTCGACCGAGCGGCACATCGCGGCGATCCGGCTCACTTCGTTGACCGCGGGACCGATGACGGTGAAGTCGAGCCGCTCTTTGCTGCCGATGTTGCCGTAAAAGACGTCGCCGATGTGAAGTCCGAGATAGATTTCCGTCACCGGCAGCCCGAGCGCGACGCGGTCCAGGTTCGCCTCGGCGACGCCCTGCCGGGCGTTCGCGGCGGCGGCCAGCGCCGCCTCGCACGCGCGGCCGCGGTCCTCGGACGTGAAGATAGCGAGCGTGCCGTCGCCGATCAATTTCAGCACATCGCCGCCCTCATCGTGAATGGCCGAGATGACGGCGTCGGCGTAGTGGTTGAGCAGCGGAATGATTTCCTCCGGCGTCGCCGTATCGCTCAAGCGCGTGTAGCCGCGGAGATCGCTGAACCAAAGCACCGCCTCGATGCGCTCGGGCACGCCGCGCTTGATGCGCCCGTGGAGAACGCGGCGGCCGGGGTCGCGTCCGAGGTAGGTCTCGACCAGCGTTCCGGCGACGCGTGCGAGCGAGGCGGATTTCACCGCGAGCGCCAGGAAAGGCATGAACCGGCGTATCTCCGCGATGTGATCGTCGCTGAATCCTTCCGGGGCATCCGTCGCCCAGGAAGAATAGACGCAGTCCATGTCGCCGATGATCTCGTCGCCCGCGAAGCGGCTCGCCAGCGCGACGTAATCCGTGATGCCGTCGGCGCGTAACTCCGGGAAAATGGAAAATTCGTTCTCGGTCTCCGCCGTCAAGCGCCGCCGGAGCATGGGTTCGCCGGACTGCTCGAGGCGATAGAACGGGCTCCGTTCCCAGCGGCCGAGGTCGTCGTCGCTGCGGCCGTATTCGGTGAGCGTCGTCTCCTTCTGGGCGTGCGTCCAGCGAAACGCGCGCCCATTGTAAACGGGGTGCAAGGTGTCGATCAGCACGATCGCGCGCGTGATCGGGAGCCCGGCGGCGATTTCGCGCTCGCACACGCCCGCGAGCATTTCGGACTCGCTCCGCCCGGCTAGCGACGACTCGGTGATCCAGAGCGACATCTCGGAGAATTCGCAGTCGTTCATCGCCCTACTGTCCCTTCAGCGCGACCCGGCTGCCGGCTTCGAGGCGCTTATCGGCCGCCGCGATGACTTTGTCTCCCGCCTTGAGCCCCGACCGGATCTCGGCGTAATTACCGATGCGGCTTCCCACTGTCACCGGGACTTCGACGGCGCGGCCGTCGCGGATTCCATAGACCACCTGACGGCCGCTGCGCTCGGCCACGGCCGCGGCGGGCACGGCCAGCACCGGCGGCCTCTCCGCCTGCGCGGCCGCCTCTTGCGGCAGAAAACCGATCTTGGCGCTCATCTCCGGCAGCACGCGGCTGTCGTAGGATTTGAATTTGATCTTCACCATCACCGTCGCTTTCGCGCGGTCGGCGGTCGGCACGATTTTATCGACGAAAGCCGGATAATGGCGGTCGGGATAGGCGTCGAGCGTCACGACACAAGGCTGCCCCGAGAAGACGCGCGTGAGGTTCGCCTCGGCGACGTCCGCTTCGACCTCGAGCGAGCTCAAGTCGGCGATTGTGACGACCGCGGCGCGCGAGCTCACCGCGCCGGCGAGCGGCGCCACGATCTCGCCGACGTCCGCGTTCTTATTGACCACGGTGCCGTCGAAAGGCGCGACGATGCGCGTGTATTCGACGGCGGTCTCGGCTTCCTTGACGGCCGAGCGCGCCGACTCGATCGACGCGACGACGCGATTGTAGCGCGCCTCGGCCGCGTCGTATTCCGCCTGCGCAACGAGATTTTTTTGTAGCAGTATTTTTTGGCGCGCGAGCGACTGCCTGGCGTCGTGAAGGTCCGCCTCGTTCATGCGGAGGTTTTGGCGCGCGCGGGCGAGCGTCGCCATGACGTCGCGGTCCTCGAGCCGCGCGATCACCTGCCCTTTCTTGACCGTGTCTCCCTCTTCGACGCCGAGGTATACGAGCTGGCCCGTGCCCTTCGAAGCGACCGCGGCCTTGCGCCGCGCGCTGACGTAGCCGCTCGCCGTCAGCACGGCCTGGGCTTCCGCCGGAGCCAGCAGCGCCGCGGTCGCGAGCTGAACTTCGACACGCGGCGAGAGCTTCTCCCGCCAAAGGTAGAATCCGCCGGCGACGACGAGCAACGCGATAATGGCGACGACCAGGCGGCGGGGCCGCCGCGACGCGCGATGCGCGGCCGCCGGGCGGCTCCTATCGATGCGCAGCGTAGATAGATCTGGCTCGGGTTTCGACATGATATTCAATCATTAAGCCGGTTAAACGGCGCGATTTCAACCGGCGGAACCCGCGGGCGAGCGAAACCGTAGGGAATTCAACGCGCTTTAAACTGCGGGGAAAGACGAAGCGCGCGGTGCTACTGCGACGAACCGGAGGCCGGACCGCTGGCCATGTCGTCCAGCGGAATGATGATTTTTTGTCCGACGAAAATGAAGTTGGGCGTTTTGAGGGTCTGCTTGTTCGCTTCGAAAATGCGCGTCCACTTCATCGTATCGCCGTAATATTTTTGCGCGATGCGCGCGAGCGTGTCGCCGGACTGAATCGTATACTCCTGCGTTCCCGCCGTTGACGCCCGGACCGGCGCGGCGACCGGCTTTCTTTTCTCCTGAACAACGGCGGCGGATTTTGCCGCGGGCCCTTCCTTCGATGCCGCGCCTCCGCTTCTGACCCCTGTCGACGCGAGCGCGGGCCGGGATTTATACAATTGATCGATAAAGCCGGAGTCGTCGAGCTCTTTTATGAAAGTCAGGTCCACGAACTGGTCCGGCTTCGCCGTCTGAGCCCTGGGCTCGCTCGCCGCCATCTCGGCGAGGATCATCTGAATGCCTTTAAGCGTCGGGTAGGGCCGCTCGGGCACGAGCGTCAGCCCGACGCCCTCGTACGTTTCCCGCAGAGCGTCGGGGTCGTCGATCTTCAGATACTTTTGCAGTATCCCCATCGACTCTCTCGGATGCGTCTTGTAGTAGTGGATCGCCTCGACGTAGGCCTTCATCAGGCTGCGAAACACGTCCGGCCGCGATTTGATCAGAGAGCGCGTGGTGGCGAGGCCGGCGGCCTGATATTCGAGCCCCAGCATCTGGAGGTCGGCGAGAACTTTCATGCCCATGCGCTTCGCCTTCAGCGTCTGGGGTACTTCGAGCATCACGCCCTGCACACGCCCGCTTTCGAGCGCCGCGAAACGCTCCGGCTGAGTGCCGATCTCGACGACGCTGACGTCCTTACCCGCCGCGAGGCCGTACTTGTCGAGCGCAAAGCGCGTCGCGAAGTCGGACGAGCTGCCCGCGCGGCTTACGGCCAGCGCCTTGCCCCTCAAATCGTCGGGCCGCTGGATCGTTTTGTCGACGATGAGCTGGTAGTTCATCGTGTTGAGCAGCGCGCCGATCAAAACGACATCGGCGCCTTGAGGACTCCGCTGCACGACTGACGGCCCCGGAACCTGCGCCAAAGTCGCGTAGCCCGACGTCAGCACCTGGACCGCTTTCGGGCCGCCGGTGACCTGAACCAGCTGGACCTCGAGTCCGTGCTTGCGAAAAATGCCGGTCTCGTAGGCGACCCAGCCGGGCGCCTGGTTGCTCGAAGT
>DATFWH010000220.1:0-6642 GCA_035259465.1 Binatia bacterium | reverse complement strand
ACCGGGCGTGCAGATGCCGCACTGGAGGCCGCCGTACTCGACGAACGCCTGCTGCAGCGGGTGCAGCGCGCCGTCTTTCGCCAGCCCTTCGATCGTTTCGATCTGCTTGCCGTCGCAGGCGACCGCGAGCGTGAGGCACGAGCTCACGAGCCTGCCGTCGACGGTCACGCTGCAGGCGCCGCAGACGCCGATGCTGCATCCTTCTTTGGTGCCGGTGAGGCCGATGTCTTCGCGAATCGCGTGCAGCAGTAGGCGGTTCGGCTCGATCTCGATGTCGTAGCTCTCGCCGTTGACGAGCAATGTGACGGGGCGCTTCATTATTCGGATCTGCCGGAGTGGGTCTTGCCCCATTTCGCCCGCATCGAGCCCAGCGTCTCGCCTTCGCCGACCGGTACGCGCGTCTCGCGGAGCTTCTCGCCCACCTTGTCGGTGTCGCCGGCGGCGGCGAGGCGCGCCTCCTCGTCGAGAGCGTCGGGCCAGAGGCCGAGAAAATAGCCGTGCCAGGGCTCCTGCGGCTCGAGCTTCGGAAGTCCGAGCTCCTCCCAGATCGCCCGCGCGTTCTCCATATATTCTTTTTTCGGCAGCGAGAGCGGCGGGTAGTCGGCCTTGCGCGTCGCGTCGATCAGCAGCGACGATTCCATGTTGTCGTAGCGGCTCGACGGATGCTTCGCGACCATGCCGATCGGCGTCGCGCCGAAGGGGCGGTCCTTCACGACTTTAATATCTTTGTGCGGCTGCGAGCGGTGCGTGATCGCCCACGTAACCGCGACGGGATCGTTCGGGTTGATGTCCTCGTCGACCGCGATGACGAGCTTGCCGACGCGGTCGCCGTAGGCGAGCAGCGCGTCCATCGCGTTCCACGGGTCCCGATCGTCGCGTTTTTTCATCCGGAGCACGACGTAGGGACGGAGATTCACCAGCGGCTCCATGAGCGAGACTTCGAGCACGCTGTCGAAGCCCTTGTTCCTCATGTAGCGGAGCACCAGCGTCGCCATCCCCATCGCTTTGATTTTCGAGCTTTCGCTCGGCGTCACCTGGCTGATGATGGAGACCCAGATGGGATTTTTCCGGTGCATCACGCCGGTGAGCTCGAAGACGTTGCTCAGCGTGCGCGGATCGACGTAGCCCATCGACTCGCCGAAGGGACCCTCCTCTTCGAGATACTTCGTCGGGATGATTCCTTCGAGCACGATCTCCGCCGTCGCCGGCACTTCGAGGTCGACGGTCTTGCATTTGACGAGCTGAATGGGCGCGCCGATAAGGCCGCCGGCGAGCGCAAGCTCGTCCATCTCCGGCGGAACTTTCTGCGTCGCGGCGAACGACACGGCGGGAACCGTGCCGACGGCGACCGCGACTTCCAGGGGTATGCCGCGCTGCCGGCATTTTTCCCAGTGGCGCGAGAGGTCTTGCGGCGTGCCGGACATGAGACCGCTCCAGTCCGCGCCTTTGATGAGGCCCCGGTAGTTGCCCACGTTGCGCTTTTTCGTTTCGGGATCCTTGGTAATCCAGTGGCCCGCGGTAATGTAGGGACCGTTGTCGAAGCCTGGCGTCGAGATCGGGATCGGAAACTCGTGAAAGCCGCCTTTGCTCAGAAGCTCGGCGCCTGAGTGAATCTCTTCCATCACCGGACCGTAGCCGACGCTCTCCGGCGCGATCGGATGATCCATCGCGTAAAGCCAGCGGTCGGCGACTTCGTCGGGAGCGCACTTGAGACCCATGCAATAAATTTCCGCCGACGCCGCGAGTCCGCCGACGAGGACCGGGCTCGCGTACTTGCGGCCTTTGGAGTCGACGACGTTCTCGAACAGGAACGCTCTGCGCTGATCTTCCTTCAAGCCGCGAAACTGCCAGCGCACGAGCGGATGCAGCTCGGTGTCTTTGTTGATCGCGCGGCGAACGCGCACGAGCTTGCCGGCGGCCTCGAGCGCCGCGATCAATTCGCGCAGATCGTGATGAGGAGGAGCGAAATTCATTCAGGTTTTTTGTCTATGCTTTTTTATCTTCGCACGCAAGTGCGCTGTCGACACCGCGCGCCAAAAAACGCGATCAATTTGCAAAGAGGACCCCAAATTCCGTACAATGAGGACGGGTAGTCTATGAGCTTGCAGGTTTTTAACACCCTCTCAGGGAAGAAGGAGACGTTTGCGCCTCTCAAGGAAGGCGAGGCCCGGATCTACGTCTGCGGCGTCACGGTTTACGATTCGTCCCATATCGGGCACGCGCGCTCCCTGCTGACTTTCGATGTCGCCTATCGTTACCTGGTGTTCCTCGGCTACCGCGTCGTCTTCGTGCGCAACTTTACCGACGTGGACGACAAGATCATCCAGCGCGCGCGCGAAGAGAATTCGACCGCCGAGGCGGTCGCGGGGAAATATATCAAGGAATTCCAGGACGACAGCCGCGCGCTGGGACTCCTGCCGCCGACGCACGAGCCCAAGGCGACCGGGCACATCGCCGAGATCGTCGCGCTGATTCGCCGCCTGGAAGAAAAGGGCGTCGCCTATCGCGTCGACGGCGATGTATATTTTTCGGTCGCGAGCTTTCCCGGCTACGGCAAACTTTCGCGAAAGAATATCGACGAGCTCGAAGCCGGCGCGCGCGTCGAAGTCGACGAGCGGAAAAAGGCGCCGATGGATTTCGCTTTGTGGAAGGCGAGCAAGCCCGGCGAGCCCGCCTGGGACAGCCCGTGGGGGAAGGGAAGGCCGGGCTGGCACATCGAGTGCTCCGCGATGAGCACGAAATATCTCGGCCAGCCGTTCGACATTCACGGCGGAGGGCGCGATCTCATTTTCCCGCATCACGAGAACGAAATCGCGCAATCGGAAGCGGCATGCGATCTGCCGCTTGCCCGCGTGTGGATGCACAACGGCTTTCTCAACATCAATCACGAAAAGATGTCGAAGTCGCTCGGCAACATTTTATCCGTGCGCGACATTCTCGCGCGCCACGAGCCGGCGGCGCTTAGGCACTACATGTTGTCGAGCCACTATCGCAGCCCGATGGATTTTTCCGAGCAGGGGCTCGACGAGGCGGAGAAGGCCATCGAGCGCGTCATCGAGACGATCGCCCGCTTCGACGAGCTGGGCCTCGCGAAGACGGCGACTCCGCCGGACCGGGCGCTGCTCGACGAATTTCGTCGCGAGATGGACGACGACTTCAATACGCCGCGTGCGCTCGCGCTCATCTTCGACGAGGTGCGCGCCGTCAATCGTCTAATGGACGAGGGACGGGCCGCCGAGCTCGCGCCGCGCGTGGCGGCGCTCAAGCAAGCGGCTTCCACCCTGGGACTCGTGCAGGAGCCGCCCGCGGCGTTTCTCGCGCGGAAGAAGGAGCGCTGGCTGAAGGCGAAGAAGACTATTTCACGGAAGGAAATCGAAGAGTGGATCGAGCGCCGCAACCAGGCGCGCGTAAAGAAGGACTGGCGCGAGGCCGATCGTATTCGCGACGAGCTTTTCGCTAAAGGCATTGTGCTGGAGGACAGTTCTGGAGGGACTATATGGAAAGTGAAATAGGGGTTACGCGCCGCGTCGCGGCGCTGGTCTTGGCCGCGGCGACCGCCGCATGGCCGATACACGCCGCGGCGCAGGACAAAGGCGACGCGCAGGAGCCGGCGCAGCTCGAGATGCGCCGGTCCGTCAAAACGCGCGAGTATAAGGGGCAAAACGTTGCGGGCGAGGAGCGCGTCGTCAAGCCGCGCGACTCGCTGTGGCGCATTCTCGTGGTCGAGAAAGGACTCTCGGACAAGCGCTTCGCGCGCTACGTCTTTCTCGTAACGCAGCTCAACCCCAATCTGAAGAAAGCCGACGTGCTTCAAGTCGGCGATACGCTTTTCATCCCGATCCAGCCCGACGAGGCGCTGGGGTTGAAGTCCTTGCCGGGCGCAGGGCCGGCGATCGCCGCTGATAAAGACGCAACCATCATGTACGAGGTGAAAAAAGGCGATCAGCTGTTCAAAGTCCTGCGCGATCAGGCCGGCATTCCGCAGGCGGAGATCAAGGGAGCGATCGAGCGCGCCAAGGCACTCAACCCGCAGAAAAAGAATTGGGACACGCTTCTCGTCGGCGAGAAATTGCGGCTGCCCGCCGGCGGCGCGGCCGCGATGTCGGTCGAGCAGGCGGTCGCCATGCCCGGCGACGCGCGGCCCGTCGGCGTCGACTATGGGCGAAAAGTCAGCGCGCAGGAAAATCTCGAGGTTTTACAATCGGTCATGAGCGCCCTCGGACGGCAGACGCAGCTCGACGGCGAAGAGGTGGTGAAGCTCAAGGAGGGCACGGTCCACATCGACCGGAGAGCCTATCCGGTCGTCCAGTCGCCCGGAGGCCCGCGCGCGATTCTGGATATTCAGAATAGAATCAACACGGCCTTGAGGGCGAAGATGGAGGCGGACGCGCCTGGCCTGCCGGTCGTCTCCGTGAAGAAAGGCGCGTCGCTGCACGATACAGTTGCAAGCCTGCTCGCGCGCCTCGGGTTCCAAAGCCTGCCGTCGAATCAGCCGGTCGTGATCCAGGACAACGGCGTCGCCGTGCAGGTCAAAGGCGAGTGGATGGTGACCACGCCAGACGACGGCGGGGCCATGGCGCAGGTGATGGTGGTAAGCCTCACCGATGCGCCGAGCCAGACGCCGGATTATTTGAAGGACTATCTCTCGATGAAAGGCATGAGCCTGAAGGAAATTCTGCTGCCTCGCGCCAATCCGCCCTCTCCCGCCGCGGCGGCGGCGGACGCGGACACGAATCAGGCGTTTCGCATCGAGAAGTGGCCGAACAGCGGCCCGGCGCTGGTGGACGCGCTGCTGGCGGATTACGGCATCGCGACGACGAGCGGCGCCTCCGTTTCCGTTATGCTGCGCGACGGCATCCGAATGGATGCCAAAGCCGACCGGATGTTCGAGTACGGCGGCAGAAAAGTCGCGCTCTCGTTCCGTACGCTCGGCGAAGACATGACGAAGCCGATGGAGCAGAACGAAGGCATGCGCGTGATCGAGCTCGATCTCGCCAAACTGCCTTCGCGCGAACTCGTCGGCCGGCTCCTGACCGCGCTCGGCGAATCGGCTGCTTATCGCGAGCAGCGTTTTGCCGCGAACGACCGGGCGAAGGAGAAGCTTATGCTTGCGGTGTCGGGCTATTATCTGCCCGAGCGGTCGCTCCTGATCACCGATCGCGACATTCCGAAAGATCTCGAGCGATTTTTCGCCGAGAAGGGCATGCGAGTCGTGAAATTTTAAGGCGGCGCGCGGGGTGGCGCAGGTGCGAAAGAAGATCACGGCCATAGCGGCCGTGTGGCTTTGTTTGGTCGGCGCAGCCGCATGCTCTACGACCACGGGTCGTAAGGGATTGGGGCCGCGTCCCGGAACGCCGGAGTATTACGCAGAGTTGAATTCCGGCGAGCCTAAAAAGCCGCCCCCATGCTCGACCTGGCTCAACCGCGGCCGCGCCGGCGGCACGGTCGGGAGCGTCGTCGGGTTTATTGTCGCGAGCGCGATCGGCAGCCCTGTCTTGGGAATTCTCTTTCAGGTTGCCGGCTACGGCGCGGGCTTTGCGGCTGCCGACCCGTGCAAAAAGAACGGTGCAGCGACACAGACCGCGAAATCGGCCGACGCCAACCTACACGCCTCCGCCGCCTCTGCAAAAATCACCGAAGAAGAGTTACAGTAGGGGACATAGCGCCCGTAGCTCAACTGGACAGAGCATCAGACTTCGGATCTGAGGGTTGGGGGTTCAAATCCCTCCGGGCGCGCCAGAGATTTCAAAGGGTTAGGTTGTAAATCCGACTGCTCATTTGTTTCCACTGCTACCGTTTTGCTACCACTTGCGTCCTGATCCTGCGTACTTTCCGCCTCAATATCGTCTAAACGGTCCACAGCCTGCAGATTGCCACCGGGAACAAGGTGTCCATACGTGTCAACGGTCACTTTTATGCTGCTATGGCCTAGCTGGTCTTTGATATAGGCAAGGCTCTCTCCCTGAGCGATTAACAAGCTGGCGAACGTATGCCGCAGGTCATGGAAGCGAACACGTCGAAGCTCGGCATTTTCGAGCGTAGCCCAAAAGACCTTGCGAAGATTGCTAGGATCAAGCTGTGTTCCTACCGGGGTAGTGAAAAGCCAGCTTTCCATTACCTCGGCTACAACCTCATCGCGCTTCCGGCGCTGCTCAGCTGGCTTTGCCATTTCCCGCCTGAGCGCATCAGCTTTCTTTTGCGCTATGAGTTCATCCAAGGTGTTTGTTAGCTGAAGACTCATATCCACGCGGCGCGTCTTTCCGTTTTTCGGGCTGGTAATCTTACCGCGCGAGAAGTTCCGGCGGACGGTGATAAAACGCCCCGCGAAATCGACGTCAATAGGCTTTAGAGAGATTAACTCGCCCTCGCGGATACCTGAGCGAGGGGCACAGAGAAAGGGGGCATACCAATGCGGCGCTTTCTCTCTCGTCGTTTTTAGGAACTTTGACAATTCCTCTCTGCTCAGTGGGTCGATTCTCTTATCTTCAGCCCGCCGCTTATTGAACCGGCCAAGCCTTGAAGCTGGATTGAAGTGAATGCTTCCGTTGTCGATAGCATGGTTATACATACCGCGTATTGGCGCTATAATGTTTCGAACCGTTGAGCGGGAACAGCCGTTAGCGATGCTATCGGCAATGAGTG
>DATFWH010000219.1:0-11019 GCA_035259465.1 Binatia bacterium | reverse complement strand
GACCTCGACGTCCCGGCGCCGGTCATCACGCTCTCGCTGCTCGAGCGGCTGCGCTCGCGCGACGCCGACTCGTTCACCGACAAGCTGCTCGCGATGATGCGCCACGAGTTCGGCGGACACGCCATCAAGAAGGACTGAACGTGGTGGCGACGATGGAATCGCTGCGCGAACCCGTGCGCGCCGCGGCGCACCCGGAGCGCAGCGCGCTCGTGATCTTCGGCGCGACCGGCGATCTCAACAAGCGAAAGCTTATCCCGGCTCTTTACCACCTTCATTTGAACCGGCGGCTGCCCGAGGGGCTACTTATCGTCGGCAGCGCCCGCTCGGTGCTAGGCGACGACGACTTCCGGCGCCAGATGCGCGAGGCCGTGGAGCGCTTTTCCCGCGGCGGCATCGGAAACGAGGCCGATTGGGCGCGCTTCGCCGAGCTGCTGCATTATGTCTCCGCCAACTACCGCGAGCCCGACAGCTATCTGCGGATGAAAGACCGTCTCTACAAGCTCGAGCGCGAGCACCGCACCGAGGGCAGGAGAGTCCTTTATCTGGCGATTCCGCCCGACCAGTACGCGCCGGTCGCGCGGCAGATCGCGGTGGCGGGTCTCGCCGGCCGACACCAGGAAACGGGCGGCTGGACGCGGCTGGTCGTCGAGAAGCCGTTCGGCACCGACCTCGAGACGGCTCGCGGGTTGAACCGCGAGCTGCACGAGTTTTTCGACGAGAGCCAGATCTACCGCATCGATCATTATCTCGGAAAGGAGACGGTGCAGAACATTCTCGTTTTCCGCTTCGGCAACGCCGTCTTCGAGCCGATCTGGAACCGGCGCTACGTCGACTACGTGCAGATCACCGCGGGCGAAACCGTCGGCGTCGAGAGTCGCGGCGGATATTACGAGCAGGCGGGCGCGCTCCGCGACATGTTTCAGAATCATCTCTTGCAGCTCGTGTGCATGACGGCGATGGAACCGCCGGCGTTTTTCGCCGCCGACGCCGTGCACGACGAGAAGGCGAAAGTGCTGCACGCGATCCGGCCGATCTCACCCGAGCAGGCCGTGCGCGGGCAGTACGGCCCCGGCGAGTTCAACGGCAAGCCTGTGCCGGGCTACAGGCAGGAGGAAGGCGTCGACTCCGGATCGACGACCGAGACCTACGCCGCGCTCAAACTCTGGATCGACAACTGGCGCTGGCAGGGAGTGCCTTTTTATCTCCGCTCGGGCAAGCGGCTCGCCAAGCGCGTCACCGAGATCGCGATCCATTTCAAGAAGCCGCCGCTCACCTTTTTTCAGTCGTGCGCGGCGGTCGACGGACTCGGCTCGAACGTGCTGGTCATGCGCATCCAGCCCGACGAAGGCGTGTCGCTTACGTTCGAGGTCAAGCCGCCGGGACCCGAGGTTTGCGTCAACTCGCTCAGCCTCGACTTCGATTACGAGGTGGCCTTCGGCGCCGCGCCGCCCGAAGCGTACGAGACGCTGCTGCTCGACGCGCTACGCGGCGACTCGACGTTGTTTACGCGCCAGGACTGGGTCGAGCTCGCGTGGGGCCTGCTTACGCCGCTCATCGCTGCGTGGCACAAGACGCGGAGCGATTTCATTCCCATCTATCCCGCGGGGAGCTGGGGGCCGAAAGAGGCGGATGCATTCATCGAAAAAGACGGCCATCACTGGCGGAAATTGTGAAGGAAGTTTCGAGTTTCAGGTTTCCAGTTTCAAGCATCGGAGGTCCGAAGGCGCGAAACCGTTTTTACTAGAAACTCGAAACTAGAAACTTGAAACTATGATTTTGGCGGGCGACATCGGGGGAACGAAGGTGCAGATCGGGCTTTTTTCCCTCGAAGCCGGAAAGCTCGTCCAGCATGCAAAGAAAATTTTCCCCAGCAAAAATTATCCTTCGCTTGAAGCCGTCTTGGACGACTTCACCGCGGCGCATCCGGCGGAGCTCACAGGCGCTTGCTTCGGGGTCGCCGGACCGGTAATCGACGAAACCGTCAAAACGCCGAACCTGGCGTGGTTCGTCGACAGCCGCGCTCTCGCGCGCCACCTCGGGCTCGGTTCCGTCGGCCTGCTCAACGACCTCGAGGCCACCGGCTACGGCACAGCCACGCTCGATAGCTCCGAATTCTCCGTGCTGAACGTCGGCAGCTCCAATCCCCGCGCGAACAAGGCGCTGATCGCGGCAGGCACCGGCCTCGGCGAGGCGATTCTATACCCGGCGGCCGGCGGCTATCGCGTGCTTGCCTCCGAGGGCGGCCACGCCGACTACGCGCCGCATACGCCGCCGCACGTCGAGCTGCTTTCGTACCTCGCCGCGCGCTTCGGCCACGTGAGCTGCGAGCGAGTGATCTCGGGCCCGGGGATTTTCAACATCTATAATTTTCTCAAGGACTCGGGCCGCTACGAGGTCCCCGCGTGGCTGCCCGAGCGTCTCGCGCAGGAAGATCCGAACGCCGTGATAGCGCGCGCGGCGATCGCCGGCGAGGCGGAGATCTGTGTTCAGGCACTCGATGTCTTCGCGTCGGCGTACGGCGCCGAGGCGGGGAACCTGGCGCTCCGGTCTAACGCGCTCGGAGGCGTATGCCTCGGCGGCGGCATCGCGCCGAAGATCATCAAAAAGCTCGCCGACGGCGCGTTTATGCGCGCGTTTTCCGGCAAGGGACGCTACGCCGAGCTGCTGGCGCGCATCCCGGTCCAGGTTATCTTGAATCAGGAGACGGGTCTGCGCGGTGCCGCGTATTACGGCGCCCAGGTGCAGAACCGGTCATGACGCGGCGCGAGAAGATCGTCTGCGCCGATCTTGACGACCTCGCCCGCCGGGCGGCTGCGGAATGGGTACGCAACGCCGACGAGGCGATCGCGCGCGCAGGACGCTTCGCCGTCGCGCTGTCGGGGGGCAATACGCCGCGCGCGCTTTACGCAAAGCTTGCCGGCGAAGTATTGCGCTCGCGCATCGCGTGGGAGCGCTGGCATTTCTTCTGGGGCGACGAGCGCTCGGTGCCGCCCGACCATGCCGACAGCAACTATCGGATGGCGTTCGAGGCGCTGCTTTCGCGCGTGCCGGTGCCGGCGGCGAACATCCACCGCATCGAGACCGAGCGCGGACCGGCGGAAGCCGCAGCCGCGTATGAAACGGCGTTGCGCGATTTTTTCGCGATGCCGCGCGGCGGATTCCCGCGCTTCGATCTCGTTCTCCTCGGCATCGGGGAGGAGGGCCATACCGCTTCGCTCTTTCCCGGCAGCGCCGCGCTCGCGGAGCGCGAGCGGCTGGTCGTTGCCGTTTACGTCGAGAAGCTCAAGACCGATCGCATTACGTTCACGCTGCCGGTATTGAACTCCGCCGCCGAGGTCGCCTTTCTCGTCTCGGGCAAATCAAAAGCGGAAGTCGTGAAGCAAACGCTGCGCGACGGCGCCGATATTCCCGCCGCGCGCGTTGCGCCGGCCGATGGACGAGTGTTGTGGTTTCTCGATAAAGAAGCCGCGTCGTTTTTGTGAGTTGATCCGCCCGGGGTGTTTACCCCAACGGAGAAATTTCCCTTCCGGGTACATTATCGCCTCATACCGGTTTAACGACTCGAAATCTCTCCGTATATCGCGCGTTTTTCCTGGCATGAGCGTTGCTCATACTTCTAGGTAACGGCCTTTGCGGCCGGGTAAAATCGCTAAGGAGGGAGATATGATGAAATCGGCGTATAAAAGTATCGTCTTCGGCGGTTTGCTGGCGGGATCTCTGATCGGTTTTTCGGCCCCCATACACGCGCAGGATCGCGGCGAGGTTCGTCACGACCAGAGAGTAATCGATCGGGACCAGGAACAGCTGACTCGTGATCGCGAGATTTATAACCGGCATCAACGGAACGGCGCCGGACGCAGGCAGCTTGCTATGGACGAGCAGCGCATCAGCGATGACGAGGCGAGGCTGCGCCGCGACATGGCGGAGTTGAGGCGGGACCGCCGCGACTTCGCGGAGAACAACAGCTGGAACGGTTGGTACGACTACTATCGCCACGACTAAATCGTGGCGGTGGAATTTTGCCTGGTAATACAAGAGGCCGCCGGCAAGTGCCGGCGGCCTCTTTGTTTCCAGCCGTGTTGGACGCGGCCGGATGGAGAGCCGAAGCCGCGCTTTGACTGAGATGTTTTTATCCGCGCTGACCCGCGGCGTTGGAGCTGCCCGATTCGCCGCCGGCCGAGCTGGAGCCTGCCGCTGATCCGGCACCAGAGCCCATCGGCGATCCGGAGGAGCTTTGACCGGATGACGACGAGCCGCTCGACGAAGTGTCCGAGCCCGGCGAGCTAGGCGAGCTACTGGCCGCGCCGCTGGACGACCCGGTCTGACCACTCGTCGAGCTTCCCGTCGCGCTGGACGAAGTATCGCCGCTGTTTCTCGAGAGATTCGCTCCCGAGCTGTTGTCCCGCGCGTTGTTCTTGCAGGCGACGAGACCCATCAGCGGTAGGATAATCGCAATGGCGAGCAATGTTTTCAATGACATTGACCCACCCCCTTTCGTGGATTTGATCGCAGCGGAACCGCTGCTTTCTTCCTTTCTAGCTCCGGAGGCGGTCGGGTCAACAGGGATATATACTGGATGCAGGTAAATCTACGACTATCGATTGGCGGACGTCTTCATGGACCCGGTTGAGGCCATTCACCGCTACGCGTCGCTTCGACTCCAAAAATTTTTAAATTTATCCGCGCTGACCGTCGATGTTCGGTTCTAGCAACCCTGCTTTGACTGCCGAGTTCAAGCCATTGTCCGATGATTTCTGTTCAAACGACGAGCCCGTCGTCGGAGAGTCGGAGGACGGCGCGTTCGGCGAGCCGCCGGACGTGACGCCGGATGATCCGGTTTGACCGCTTGTCGCGCTCGACGACGTGTCGCTCGGGTTGCTGCTTTTCGAGAGGTTCGATCCTGAGTTGTTACCGCTTGCGGAGTTCTTGCAAGCTGCGAAACCGATTAGCGCGACGGTAAAAAATATCGCGAGTCCTGCTTTTAGCGACATACGCTCACCTCACTTTGTGGATTTGATCGCAGCGGAACCGCTGCTCTTTGGTTCGTAGCTTCGGCGTGCGTTCTGTCAAGAGGGCAACATACCGGACGGAGGTAAATCTACGACTATCGGACGAGCGACGGCTGCGCTCAGCCTTTCGCCGCGCCGGCGGAAAGACCGCGGACGATGCGCTGCTGAAAAAGCAGCGTGAGCGCGATGAGCGGCAGCGTCGCGATCGTCGATGCGGCGGCGAGCTCGCCCCACGGGATCGTGTACTCGCCGGGAAACAGCGCGATGCCGACGGGCAGCGTTTGGAGCGGGGGCGAAGTGAGGATAATGAGCGCGAAGAAAAATTCGTTCCATGCGTAGATGAAAACGAGGATCGCCGCGGTGAAGATGCCCGGCGCGGCGAGCGGCAGGACGATCAGCCGCAGCACCTGCGTGCGGGTGCAGCCGTCGACCAGCGCGGCCTCTTCGATCTCGTATGGCAGTTCTTTGAAAAACGTGCTGAGAATCCAGATCGCGAGCGGCAGCGAGAACGAGATGTACGCGACGATGATCCCGGGATAGCGGTTGAGCCAGCCGAGCGCGTTGAGGATGCGCCAGACCGGGCCGGCGACGGCGATCTGCGGGAACATCGAGACGCAGAGCAAAACGAGCAGATACCATCTGAGCCATACTGCATGAAAGCGCGTCAGCGCGTAGGCGGCCAGCGCCCCGATGGCGATGCTCACGACCGTTGTCGCGCCGGCGACGATCGCGCTGTTCTTGATGTAGCCGAGCAGCCCGTAGTTGACGATCGCCGAGCGGTAAAATCCCCAGTGAAACTCCGGCACGACGACGGGCGGGATCGCCGTCAGCTGCGCCGGGCTTTTCCACGACGCGAGCACGAACCAGAGGAACGGCAGCAGGCTGTAGACGACGACGGCGGCGACGCCGAGCGGCAGCAGGAATTTTTTCACCGCGCGGCTCCGGACTCGAGCACGCTCGCGCCGATAAGCTTGATGTACAGGAGCGCGAGCGCGAGCGAAATGAAAAAGACGCCGACCGATATCGCCGAGCCGTAGCCGATCATCCCCTCCGCGAAGATTTTTTTGTAGCCGTAAAACTGAAGCACGTTGGTCGAGTCGGCCGGCCCGCCCTGGGTCATGACGAAGACGAGGTCGAAGACCTTGAACGCATCGATCGTGCGGAAAAGCAGGGCGAGCAGGAGCGCCGGCTTGAGCAGCGGCAGCGTGATGCGCCGGAGCTTCTGCCAGGCGCTCGCGCCGTCGACCTCGGCGGCTTCGTAGAGCTCGTCGGGAATCGTCTGCAGTCCCGCGAGGATGATAAGCGCGGCGAACGAGCTCGTCTTCCAGACGTCGGCGAAGACGATCGCCGCGCGCGCGAGCCCCGGCTCGGCGAGCGGCGCGAGATAGCGGGACGCGTCGCGGCCGAAGAGAAGAAAATTGAAGAGCCCGTAGCGGTCGTTGAAGATGTAGCGCCACATCTGCGAGGAGACTACCGTGGGAATCGCCCAGGGAACGAGCACGGCGGCGCGGACAAGGCCGCGGCCGCGAAACGATTCGTTCAAGAGCAGCGCCATGCCGGCGCCGATCGAAACTTCGAGCGCCGCGCTGACGGCGACGAAAAGGAGCGTCACGCCGAGCGAGGCAAGCACGACCGGATCGCCGGCGAGATCGCCGTAGTTTTCCAGCCCGACGAACTTCTCGCCGAGCCACGGGAGCATGAGAATCATGCGGTAGAAGCTCAGGCGCGCCGAATCGCAGATCGGATAGATCGAAAACAGCGCGACGAGAAAGAGGCTCGGCAGGACAAACCAGACGGCGGCGCGGTCGAAGCGCTTCATCGCGCCGCCCTCGGACGAAGCAGATCGAGCACGCGGTCCATCTCGCGGTCGGCGTGCCGCGCGAGACGGTCGATGTCGGAATCGCGCGCCGAGATCGCCGCGCTGAAGTAGCGCTGCATGATGTTCGACAGCGGCACGTACACGGGCGTCGGCGGCCGCGGCGCGGCGCGCGTCGAAATCTCGAGCTGCGTGCGAAACTGCGGATATTGCTCCAGCACCTCGGCGTCGCGGTAAACCGCCTCGCGCGCCATGCCGCGGCCCGTCCAGAGCGCGATGCGCTTCTGCGTCTCGGCGCGCGTCATGAATTCGACGAAGCGCCAGGCGAGATCGGGCTGTCGCGAATAGCGGCTGATGCCGAGCTGCCAGCCGCCGAGCGCCGCCGCGCTCGCGCCGCCGGGAAATGCGGGCAGCGGCGTCATGCCGACTCTGCCGGCGATTTTCGATTTGCGCGCGTCGTTCGCCTCGGCCCACGCGTAGGGCCAGTTGCGGTGGAACACCGCGCGCCCTTCGCTGAAAAGCGCCAGCGACTCGGGCTCCTGGTAGGCGAGGACGCCGCGATGCGAAATCTCGCCGATGATGCGGTCGCGCACGAAGCGCACCGCCTCCTCGGCCGCGGCGGAGCGGAGCGCCCCGGAAAGACGCGCCTCGTCCCACAGCGCGCCGTTGTTGCTCAGGATATATTCCATCATGTCGCAGACGAGGCCTTCGTACTGCTTGAACTGGCCGGAGAAGCCGGTGAGGCCGGCGTCTTTCTCGCCCGCGACAATCGTCTTCGCCTGCTCGAGGAGCTCGGGCCAGGTGTGCGGCGGCGAAAATTTATATTTTCGCAGCAGGTCCTTGCGGTAATAGAGCAGGCCCGCGTCGACGAAGAGCGGCACGCCGTAGATCGCCCCGGCGTAGGTGTTGGCGCGAATCGCCGCCGGAAGGAATGGCTTCTGCGCGTCGCGCGCGAAGAAGCGGTCGAGCGGCAGCGCCCAGCCGGCGGCCGCGAACTCCGCCGGCCAGATCACGTCCATGAAGAAAACGTCCATGCCGCGGTCGCGGTTGCGGAATTTCTGCGCGAGCAGATCGTGAAATTCGGTTGAGGAGTGCGGGCCGACGTCGCGGACGATCTTGAGGCCGGGATTCTGCGCCTCGAACTCGGCGATCAAACGGTCTAAGAAGCCCTGCGTGTCGCGCCAGGTGACGAAGCGAATATCGGCGGCATGGACGGGAGAGAAGAGCAGCGGAAGCAGAAGCAGCGCCGGCCAGGGCTTCACGCAGAGGAGTGTAACGGCCGCGGCCGGGGTTGTCCAGGTGTGTGCTTAGATTGGGACCCGATCGCGCCGCGCGCGGCGTCGCTATCCCGCGGCCGGCAAACAGGCGATCAGCGCGTTGCCTTCGAGCGCATCGCTCTCCACGTCGATGCGGCCGCCGTGGAGCTTGATGATGCGGTCGGCGACGTAAAGCCCGACGGTGTCGATGTCGCCGCCGCGCCGGCGCAGCGTCTTGGTGCGGTCGAACATATGCGGCCGCTCTTGCTCGGTGATGCCCGCGCCGTTGTCTTTGACGCTGACCCTGACTTCGCCGTCTTTGGCTTCGGCGGCGACGCTCACCTGACTGCCGGCCGGAGACAAACTGATCGCGTTGTTGATAATATTCCCCACGGCGCGCTCGATCTGAAAGACATCGATCGCCACGGGAGGTAAATTGTCGGGCGCCTGCAGAACGATCTCGACGTTCTTCGCGCCGGCCGTCGCTTTGCGATCGTGCACCGCGAGCTCGAGAGCCTGCTTGATCGGCTGGGTCACTTTGTGCATCTCGATCTTGCCGCTTTGGATCTCGATCGCGTTGGTATGATTGGTGATGAGTTCCAGCAGGTGGCGCGCGAGCGCCTCGATGCGCTGCAGCGAGAGCAATTGGTTCGCCGGCGCGCCTTCGGGTATCAACGCAGCGGCGATCTCGATGTAGCCCATCATCGCCGCCAGCGGGCCTTTCAGATCCTGGGTCACGTGCAGGATGTAGTCCGAGACGAAGTTGCTGTCGGCGCCGAGCTTTTTTCTGAGCTCGTCCATCTCGCGCCTGAGCGCGACGGCGGCCTTGGCGCGGGCGATCGCATAAGGGATCTCCTCGAGGTGGGAGAGGTCGGGGTGTTTGATGAGAAAGTCGCTCGCGCCGGATTCGAGCGCCTTGTCCAGGGCGATGAGTTTTTCCTGCGAGCCGAGGGCGAGGATCAGGGCGTTCGGCGCGGCGCCGCGGATCTCGCCGATCGCCTCTACGCCGCTCTTCGTGTAGTCGACGTCCACCAGCACGGCGCAGTCGTTCTCCGCCGCGAGAATCGGCGGGCACTCCGAGGCGTTTTGCAGCGGCGAGACGACGTAGCCTTTCGCCTCCAAATTCTCCCAAAACTGCCGCGGCGTTCGCTTGAGGCCTTCGACAACCAGGAGTTTCATGGGGGATTCCATCGATTTATCCTGTTCGTTGCGTGACGTCGAGCCATTCCGGTTTGGCCGGCGCCCATTTGAGCGACTGTACCTTGGCGAGGAAGCGCTGATCGTTCTGCTTGAACTCGAGCACGCCGTCCATCAGGTACTTGATGTTGTTGAGCGCCTGCTCGTCGCAGGTGCCCTGCTCGATAATGAAGAGCGTCGTCACCTCGGCGAACTGGCCGGAGCGCGCGAGGTAGGCAATAAAGCGTTGGATGTACGGCAGATCGAATTTGAGAAACAGGCTGGACAGCGAGTCGAGCACGCGGCGGCCGCCTTTTTTCGCGCCTTCGGTCTGTTCGAGCTCTTCGGCGGCCTCGGTGACGAGCGAAGAAAGCTCCGAGAGATCCAGCGCGCCTTTGACGGCGAAAGGCTCCTCGGCCGGGATGCGCCCGCCGCTCCATGAATAGGCGTCGATGAAGCGCAGCGCTCCGCCGGCTTCGGAAGCGGCGGCGTCGACGCCGTTTTTTGCCGTGAGCGACTGGCGGATTCTCCCAGGGCTCTCATCGAGACAAATGAACATACCTTTCTCGCCGTGCTTGAGGCCTTCGGCCAAAAACAGCCGCGAGAAAGAAGACTTCCCGCTGCCGAGCGACCCGGTCATCAAGACATTGACACCGTGGGGCACGGCACCGCCGAAAAGCTCTTGGAAAACGTCGGCGCCGGGTGCGAGGGGCCGCACCGCCTCAGCGGGTTTCTGCGGTGCCGGCGCAGCGGGAGGCGCTTCGGCCGGCGCGGGCTGCGCGGCAGGCTCCGGCGCAGGGGCGGCGGGAGCCGGCGCCGCGACCTTTCTCGCCTTGCTGCGATCGAGGATATTCTTGACGCGCTCGCGGAAGACCTTGGGCGAGAACGGCTTGGTCAAGAAATCGTCGGCGCCGACGTTGTAGCCTTTGATCTTATCCTCGTCGGCCGAAAGACCGGTCAGCATGAGAATGGGCGTCAAGGCGAAGTCCGGCATCTCGCGCAGCTTGGCGCAGACCTCGTAGCCGTTCAGCCCCGGCATGAGCACGTCCAGGATGATCAGGTCGGGAGTGTTCCCCGGCCATTTTTCGACCGCCTCACTGCCGGTGATGGCAAAGGTGACGTCGTATCCCTCCTCGCCGAGAACCATCTGGTAGAGCTCGCGAAAAAACCGGTCGTCGTCGGCGATGAAGATTTTTTTCCGCTCGGCCATCGTTCGCTAGAGGAGCGGGCTCAGTACGATTCCCTTGGGCTTTTTGATAGTGAACGGATATTCGGTGAGATCGATCGCGGTGCCGCGCATCTTGCGGATGGCAAGCGTGCGCACGATGCGCTCCTGCGAGCGCGAAATCGCGAGCGCGAGCACACCCTCGACGAGATACTCCTCGATGCCCGACGCGCCGCTGCCCGGGTCGGCGAGCGCGTAGGAGGTTAAAAGGTTGGTCGAGTTGACGTCTTCTTCCAGCGCGTGCACGAGCATGCGCATGTTCTCCTGCGCGCGCGTCGCGGAGTCGCCCTGCATGACGAAGGGACCGGCCGGGTCGATGATCACTCGCGCCGCCTCCATATTTTTAACATAGCCGCCGAGGTCGGTGACGGTCTTCTGCACATCGAGCTCCTTGTCGCGCGTGCCCGCTCGCGCGAGGAAGTAGGCGGACGCGTCGAGGATCAGGAGCTGCTTGGTCTTGACGTATTTCGCCAGATCCCAGCCGAGCGCCGTCCCGTGGTCGAGGATGGTGTTCGGCTTGACGTCGACCGAGACGTA
>DATFWH010000218.1:0-5452 GCA_035259465.1 Binatia bacterium | reverse complement strand
AGGATCTTGTTGAGCGCGTGGCCGATGTGGATGTTGCCGTTGGCGTAGGGCGGGCCGTCGTGGAGGAGATATTTCGGTCTGCCGTGATTCGCTTCGAGAATTTTGAAGTAGGCGCGCTCCTTTTCCCACTTCTCCACCTGCGCCGGCTCGTTCTGCGGCAGGTTGGCGCGCATGGGAAAGCTCGTCTTGGGCAAATTGAGCGTGTCTTTATAGTCCATCGTCGGAGATGGGGAGTGGAAGCAAAAGATTTAGCACACGGCGCGGGGAGAATCGACCCTAGCGGCGGTGACCGTTCCTGTGATTGCCGTTCCTGTGGTTGCCGTTCCGGTGATTGCCGTTCACGCCGCGGACCATGCGAAAGGCGAAGTTGTCCGCCTTATTCTCGGCGTCCGCCCAGAAGATGTAGTGGCCGAGCTCGTGATAAACCGTGTTGATCCACTTGCGCTCGGACTTGTACTTGCGCCCGCGCTTCCAATTTTCCGGGTGGACGAGGTAGATCTGCCCGTCTTCGTAGGTCTTGCCGGCCGTCTTGCCCCAATCGATATATTCGTACCATTCGACCCGGGGCAGCTTAAGATGGTAATAGCGGCAGAGCGAGGAGATCGCTTTTTTAAAGTCCGAAGGCCGATAGTCCTCGAAGAATTGCCGCAAATGCCTGTCGACCAGGCGGCGTTGTCGGAGGGATGGCAGGATCATCAGCATATGGTTTCTCCGGGCTCATCGACGGCATCGAATTTAGCATAAAGCCGGATGAAACGGAATCGACGGGCCGCTGCGCTGGGCCTCCGGCGATATGTAACTATTTGATTTAATGACGAATTGTGTGATCGACCGCCGGGTTTGTCAAAGCCCCTCCTAGTATGGTAGAGCCAAGATGCCGGGGCTTTCCGCGCCGGTACTAGAAAGCCAGACTGGCTCACGGAAATGTCCCGGGTCCGCGCGACGCTCGCCTTTCTCGCCCTGTTGATCGGTATCTGGAGCGGCAGGTTGCTGGTGCGGCTGACGCCGCGGAGGCTCCTTTTGGACCTGTTCGAAGCGCTCGCGGACATGACATACCGCCTGTTTCGCGGCTATCGCGAGCGCTCGGCGCGGAACGTCGAGACCGCCCTGGCGAAACTCCCGCCCGGCGGCAGCGCCGCTGTCGTTCGCGGCTCGCTGAGGAGCTTTTTTCGCAGCTTCGCCGAGGTGGGATTTGCCGTCGAGAGCGATCTGCCGGCGATTCGCGCGGAAATTCCGACGGCGGGCCTCGAGCACTTGCATGCCGCGCTGGGGAAAAAACAGGGCGTCATCGTCCTCAGCGCGCACCTTGGCAATTTTCTGATGCTCGGCACCCGCCTCGCCGCGGAGGGGCTGCCGGTGCATGTGTTGATCAACCATCCGCGCGGCGGCCCGGTCGGCGATCTCGCGGACCGGTATCGGGAGAAAGTGGGGCAGCGGACGATTCATTCGCGCCCGAGGAAAGAGGCGTTTAGCGAGCTGACGGAAGTTTTGCGGCAGAACGGCATCGCGGTCGTCATCGCCGACGAGTTCCGTTCGGGCAGCGGCGTTCAGGTTTCGTTTTTCGGACGCACCGTCATCGCCCGGCGCGGGCCGGCGACGCTCGCGCTCAGAACCGGCGCCGCGGTCGTGCCGGCGGCATTGCTGCACGGCGAAAACGGCGCGCTCAGGCTCGAGATCGATCCGGAGATCGATCTCTGCCGCACCGGCGACATCAAAGCCGACGTGGCGGAGAACACGCGGAGGATGACGCGCTGGCTGGAAAAGACCGTCGCCGCGCACCCCGATCAGTGGAACTGGTTCACGGTGCACTGGCAGGACACCGATCCGCCCGCGCAGCCACAAAAAGATTTTTACCCTGCGCCGGCTGCAAAAGCCGGCGGCGACAAACCCGAGGAGGAGACGAGGTGAAAGCGAAAGACATCAACGATCTGAAGAAAAAGGTCGCGCTCGGCAACCGCATCCTGTTCCACCAGGGGCTGGCCGACTATCACGGGCACCAGAGCGCGCGCATTCCCGGCACGCGGAAATTTTTAATCAAGCCGGTGCTGGCGCCGCTCGGACGCATCGCGGCAAAAGACATCATCGTCGTCGATATCGACGAGTATAAGGCGGTCTGCGAGCAGAACGCGGCGAAAGTCGCGGGCAGGCGCCAGGTGACGAAGGTCAAGGCGCCGCCGCGCGAGACGATGCTCCACGCGTCGATCTACGAGGCGCGGCCCGACGTCAATTCCGTCGTGCACACGCACCAGCCGCTGGCGACGGCGTTCTCGGTCGCCGGCGTGCCGCTGCTGCCGATCTACAACCAGGCGGCGCCGTTCGCGCCCGAGACGCCGATCTTCCCGAGCCCGCGGCTCATCACCACCGTTCAGGACGGCGCCGAGGTGGCGCGAACGCTCGGCGACCGCATGGCGATGCTGCTCCAGGGCCACGGCATCATCATGGTCGGCGACAGCCTGGAGTACGCCACCGTGCACGCGATCTATCTCGAGCGCACCGCATACATGCAATGGGTCGCGAGCTCGGTCGGCACGCCGGTCACGATGCCGCAAAAAGAGATCGACATCATGCGCGAGAACATGGTCTACCGCGCGTACGACGCTTTCAACTACTTCACCTCGCTCTTGCCGGGGCGGTGACAAGCGCTTGAATCCCGGTGCATTTTCAAGCAAGGTGAAGAGTCTATTTAGCTGGCATTTACGCTCTTATTCCGGAGGAATCCGCATGGCCAAAGCCGAGAAACGCTCCTCGCACGCCACGTCGATCAAAGAGCCGCCGCACGAGCCGATTCAGGACCTGCGCGACTGGCTCGAACGGGTCGACGAGATCGGCGAGCTGATCCGCATCAAGGAGCCGCTCGACGCGACCGAGCAGATGAGCGCGATCGGCTACCTTGTGGCGAAGCAGAATCCGTCGCCGGCGATCCTGATGGAGAAGACCAAGGGCTTCGAGCAAAGCCCCATCGGCGCGCGCCATCTGTGGAACATTCTCGGTCCCAGCTTCAAGCGCATCGCGCTCACGCTCGAAGAGCCGCCCGATACGCCGACGCTCGAGCTCATCCGCCGCGTCAAGGACAAGCTCAAGCGCCGCATCCCGCCGCGCGAAGTGCAAAAGAGCGAGGCGGCGTTTTACGAGAACAGCAAGACCGGCAACCAGGTCGATCTCGAAGCGCTGCCGATCGCCAAGCACTGGCCGCTCGACGGCGGACGCTACGCCGGCACCGCCGACGCGGTCATCACGCGCGACCCGGACACCGGTTATCTCAACATCGGCACCTACCGCATGATGCTCCAGGGAAAGAAGGAGGCGGGGCTCTATCTCTCGCCCGGCAAGGACGCGCGGCTTCACATCACGCGCGCGTGGCAAAAGGGCGAGGCGATTCCGGTCGCCGCCTGCTGGGGCATCGACCCGCTCTTCATGGTGATCGGCTCGCAGACGTTCGCGAAGAACGTCTCCGAGTACGAGTTCGCCGGCGGCGTCAAAGGCCAGCCGATCCCCGTCGTGCGCGGCGCGACGACCGATCTATTGATCCCGGCCAACGCCGAGATCGTGATCGAAGGCATCATCAAACCGAATTCGGTCAAGACCGAGGGGCCGTTCGGCGAGTTTCCAGGATATTACGGCCGGCCGGAAGCCGGCTGCCCGCTCGTCGAAGTGACCGCGATGCACTACCGCAACAAGCCGATCCTCACCAACGCGCTGATGGCGGACTACCCGTCGAACGAGCAGAGCGGCTTTTTCTCGATCATCCGCTCCGCGCGCATCTGGGACGATTTCGACAAGCTCGGCATTCCCGGCATCCAGGGCGTTTACTGCCATCCGGCGGGCGCCGGCGGCTTCGGCATGACGATCCTGAGCCTCGAGCAGCGCTACGCCGGTCACGCCGCGCAGGCGCTCGCGCTCGCGGCGCAGGTGCCGGGCGGCGCGTACTATACGAAGTGGATCATCGCCGTCGACGAGGACGTCGACCCGACCGACATGGACCAGATCATCTGGGCGATGAGCAGCCGCTGCAACCCGATCGAGGACATCGATATCCTGCGCAACACCTGGAGCACGTGGCTCGACCCGACGCAGAATCCGCCGGAGGAGCGGCCGTACGGCTCCAAGGCGCTCATCAACGCGTGCAAAGAGCACCGCTATCTGCCGGTCTTCTCCAAGCGCACCGCGCTGAGGAAGGAAGTCTACGACCAGGTCGCCGGCATGTGGAAGAAGCTCGGTCTTCCCGGGGAGACGCCGAAAGTCCGGGCGTTCGAGCAGGAGAGCAAGGTCGTCTACCACGAAGTCGGCGGCTTCGAGCCCGGCAAGCAGCCCGGCGAAGACAAAGGAAAGAAGTAGGCGCGTCTCCAAGGAGACGGAACGATGCGTTCACAAATATTCGGCCTCCGCGTGGCCGGCATCATCTTCGGCTTGATTGCGCTCGCGCAGCTCACGCGCGTTCTCGTCCAGGCGAGTGTCATGGTGGCGAGCCACTGGCTGCCGCTCTGGGCCAGCGCGATCGCGTTTTTCATTTTCGCCGCCTTGAGCTTGTGGATGTGGCAGCTGAGCCGGCTGAAGTAACCCGCGGCGGCTAATCGGTTGAAAGTATCCTCGGAGAATTTTTCGCTGCCAGCGGAAAAGCCAGCTGCGCGGAACTCGCTTCACAGCAGGGGGCGCCGAGGCGCCCCCTGAAAAGAGGAATCATAGAAAATAGGCGGGGAAAGACCGCTACCTGATCGCGTCTTCGCCGCGCTCGTTCGTGCGGATGCGAATCACCTCTTCGACGTCGGTGACGAAGATCTTGCCGTCGCCGATCTTGCCGGTCTGCGCCGAGTCGCGGATCGTCTCGACGATCTTGGCCGCCAGCTCCGACGGCGCGAGAATCTCGATCTTCACTTTCGGTAAAAAGTCTACGCTGTATTCGGCGCCGCGGTAGAGCTCGGTGTGGCCTTTTTGCCGGCCGAAACCTTTCACCTCGGTGATTGTCATGCCGGAGATGCCGATGGACGTGAGCTTCTGCTTCACTTCGTCGAGCTTGAACGGCTTGATGATCGCTTCGATTTTTTTCATAGAGCCTCCTGGCCGCTCGCCTCGCCCTCTCCCCGCGCGGGGAGAGGGCGGCCGGCGAAGGGTTTAAATATCAAAATACAGCGCGAACTCATACGGATGGGGCCGCAGCCGGATCGCATCGACCTCTTTCTTCCGCTTGTACTCGAGCCAGTTCTCGATCACGTCCTTGGTGAAGACGTCGCCCTTGAGCAGGAAGTCGTGGTCCTTCTCCAGCGCGTCCAAGGCCTGGTCCAACGACCCCGGCATCGATTTCACCTTGGCCGCTTCCGCGGGCGCGAGCTCGTAGAGGTCTTTGTCGATCGGCTTCGGCGGCTCGAGCTTGTTCTTCACCCCGTCTAATCCCGCCATCAGCATCGCCGGGAAGGCGAAGTAGGGGTTGCAGCTGGGGTCGGGGGTGCGGAACTCC
>DATFWH010000217.1:0-4243 GCA_035259465.1 Binatia bacterium | reverse complement strand
AAGATCATGCGCTTCTGCGTGAGGCCACCGCTCGCCCACTGGACGTTGGTGTTGAAGCTGTGGACGATCGCCTTCACGCCGGGAAGCTTCTCGACCTTGGATGTATCGATGCTCAATATCTTCGCGTGCGGGTGCGGACTCCTGAGCACGCGCGCATAGAGCATGCCCGGGAGCTGCACGTCGCCGGTGTACTCGGCCTTGCCGGTCACGCGCTCGAAGCCGTCGATGCGCGGTGTCGCCTTGCCGACCACGGAGAATTCTTTTTGCGCCATGATCGTCTCCTTATCGCGCCTTGGCGGCGGCCAGCACCGCTTCGACTTCGCGGTTGTAGTTGCCGCAGCGGCAGAGGTTGCCCGAGAGCGCGCGCCGCGCCTCGGCTTCCGTCGGATTGGCGTTGCGCATCAAAAGCGCTTTGCCCGACATGATCTGCCCCGAGGTGCAGAAGCCGCACTGCGGCCCGTCGTGCTCGATGAACGCCTGCTGGATGGGATCGAGCTTGTCGCCCTTGGCAAGCCCGTCGACAGTGAGAATCTCCTTGCCGCTCATCCAGACCGCGAGCTGGCTGCACGAATACATGTTGCGGCCGTCGATGATGACCGTGCAGGCGCCGCACTCGCCGCGGTCGCAACCGATGCGCGTGCCCGTGAAGCCGAGCTCGTCGCGCAGGACCTCGGCGAGCGTCTGGCGGTGCTGCACCTCGACGCGGTAGGTCTTGCCGTTCACCTTCAGCGACACGATCGATCTCCCCTTGGCGGGCTGAACCTGTTCGGTCGGATAGGCCTCCGCGCCGGGCGCGTCGAGCAGGCCCTTCGAGATCACCGCCGCGCCGACCGAGCCCGCGCCGACGCGCTTCAAGAAATCGCGCCGCGAAACCCCTTTGCCTTTTTTCTCGTCCATGGCGAACCGCCTCCTTGGAATTCTGCTGGTGCGAGCGTTTAAAAGCGTTAATATAAAGGTCGAAATTCGTCAATACCGTTCCGGCGGCGCGGAAGCGCTCTGATTCGCAATAAAAAACCGACGAGCGTGGCGCCGCGCAGCCAAACGTATCGCGAATCTATTTTACTGGGATCGCGAGCGGCTGGCCCTTCTCGGTGATGAGCGTCACGACGAGCTTCATCGGCTTGGTCTTGCTGAGATTCGTCGCCTCATGCACGTAGGTCGGCTTGGCCGGGTCGGACTGGAAGTAGACCGCGACGCCCGGCTTCAGATCGACCGCGGGCTTGCCCACTTCTTCCAGCCTGCCTTCCCCCTCCAGGACATAGACGAACTCCTGTCCGGGGTGATAATGCTTGCCGCTCTTCGCGCCGGGCTTATACTCGGCGACGAACATCGTCACCTCTTTTTTCGGGTCCGCCTCGAGCGGCTTCTTGAGGACCACGGTCCGTGTAACGCCCTCCTGGGCCGCTGCAGGCCGCAGCGTTGCGAGAGCAATAGCGACCAGGGCGAAGGCTAGGATGAAAGCGCTGTTCGTTTTCATGACTTTCCTCCTCCGTGAGATGTTTGAAGAGTTCATATACGCCGAAAGGACATCGGTCAATATCGTTTGACGCTGCGCGTTGAGTCGGAGTATGGCAGGGCTCATTCACCGTGAAGAGACGTACAGCGGATCGGCCGAGACGATGATCAAAGCACTGTTAATAACATTCGCCGCGGGGGTTTTCATAGCCCTGCCGCGCGCGGCTTTCGCCCAGCCGACAGAGACCATCGAGGTCAGAATCGCCGGCGGCCAGAAGATCGTGGCTAACATCAGCCGTGGAGGTCCCGTCCCGGCGGAAGATCTTCGGATAAAAATCGAATATGCGGGGATGCTTGTCGGCCCAAGTCGCGCGAACAGCAGAGAGCCTGAACTAATTTGGAATTTCAGCTTTCGGAGTAAGACGAATCACAACGTGCTGGCGGTGATCGTCGATGACGTTACGTCCGATCCGGTCAAAACGATTGTCGGTGATCTTGAGCCGGTGTTACGTAAGGACTCTTGGAGCGGATTCGCGGAGCCGATCGTCGTCACCAAGGAAGCGCTGCCGTGGGTTTTCGATTCCGGACCGACAATGAAGGTGTTTCGCTTTACCGTCCGATACGACGACGATCAGAGGTCAATTCTACACCAGCTTGCCATGTTTTCGGCGGCCGCCAAGGAGCAGATTCGCGAACGGGCGGCTTTGGTGCGCTCCGGACGTTAGCTACCTTCCCGTCCCCGCCTGCACTTCCTTGATGAACTTCAAAACCGGCGCGGCGTCCTGCAGCTCGATGTCGGAGATGTCGAGGTACTTCCTTCCCTTCACGATGCGGCTCTCCGGCGGCAGGCCTTCCTTCGGAATATCGATGCGGCGCGAGTTGGGCGCTGCCTCGCCGTAGAGGTCGGGATACTTTTGCAGCGCCGTCTGCCCCTTGCGCGAGAGAAACCAGTTGATAAATACGCGCGCGGCGTTCGGATGCGGCGCGCCTTTGATGAGACTCAGCGAGCCGCCGCCGCTCGTGATGTAGATCCCTTCCTTCCAATCTTCCGTTCCGAACTCGTCGACGGGAAGTCCCTGCTCTTTCGCCTTGATCGCCTCGCGGCAGCCGAGGCAGATGGAGAATTTTCCGCTCGCGAGCCAGTCGCTGATCTGCCGGCGGTCCCGCCCGAAGGTCAAGTCCATCGCGCCGAATAGGCGCCGGATGAAGTCCGGACCGATCTCGGGATTCTTGTAAAAGAAAACAAGCGGCGGCCCGATCCCGTTGCCCGAGGGATCCTGCGCAACGATCTTGCCTTTCCACCTGGGATTTACGACATCCCAATACGATTTGAACTCCTTTGGGTTGACCAGCTTCGTATTGTAATAGAGACCCGAGCTGCTCGGGTTGGCGATGTAGACAAAGACGCTCGCACCCTCCGGGTCGGCGTAAAAGTGCGCGCCGCCGTACCATTTCGAAACGTCGAGCACCTCGGGAAGAACGAGCGCCGCCTTGATCGAATCGAGCGCCTTGCCTTTGTAAAGAATGTTGTAGTTGGTCGTGGCGCCGCCGCTGAAAACGTCGGCGATGACTTTTCCGGCGCGCGCTTCGGTCATGATGCGCGCGCCGAGCTGGCTTCCCTGTCCGTTTACGCTCGTGATCGGTATATCGGGATATTCCCGGCGGAACTCGTTCAGCAGCGGCTCGGTGCCGTAGCGGCCGACGTAGAGATTGACACGGCCTTCTTTCTTTGCCGCGGCGACGATCTTGTCCCAATCGGAGGAATCGGCGGCGCGGCCCGCCGCCGCGGCGAGCAGGATAACAACGGCGCAGAGAAGCCCGCCGCGACGCGACTTCATAGAATAATGCGAAAAGCTAGGCGACCTTCTGCTCGCGCGGAAAAACCCCAATGCGCTCGTTTATCACGGCGAATTCCATGACGCGGTTCTTGTCGGCGTGGCGGACGAAGCCCAGCGGATCGCGCCCCTGGCGCACGGCTTCGATCTGCTCCCGCAGGAGCTTGCGAAAGACGATGATGCCTTCGTCGCCAACGCCGAGATGCTCCTCGCTGCGGTCGGTGACGGCGCCCTGCGTCTCCCATGCCATCGCGTCCTGCACGAGGACGTGCTCCAGGCGGTAGCGGCCTTGCTCGTCGCGGATCGGGAAATAAGACCACGGCACGTCGGCGTCGGCCGGCGTGCGGTCCTTGTCGTTAGGCTCGAAGTAGACGACGAAGACCTGCGTGTGCGCGTCGTCGATCGGCACGCGAATTTGGAGATTGTGGCGCAGCATTTTGTCCTTGGCGCGAAAGACGTGCCGGAGCGTGTTGGGAAACAACAGCGGATGCTGATCGATCGCGGGCGGGTCGCCGGGATTTTTTCCCGGCGTGAGCCGGCGCTTGTAGATGCCCGACTCGAATGGGATGAACTCGTGCTCCTCCTCGTAGCGAGCGACGTTCGGCAGCAGGTGCGCGGTCTCGCCGTGAAGCCAGTAGAGATGCGACGGGTCGACGGAGTTCTCCATCGGCTGGAGCCAGTTGCATCGAAGCGGCTCCTGCACTTCGATCCAGCGCCTGCCGTCTTCCCACGCGAGCACGTCCCAGCGCGGCAAAACCGGCGCGGGCAGCGGCCCGAGATAGCCGAACAGCAGGCCGCCCAATTTTTCTACCGGATACGCGGTGTGCTTGATCTTGTCTTTGAAGCCGCCGTCCGGCGGCTCGGCCGGCTGCTGCAGGCAGCGGCCCGTCGCGTCGAACTTCCAGCCGTGGTACGGGCAGCGGATGCCTTCGGCGTCGACACGGCCGTAGGCG
>DATFWH010000216.1:0-12447 GCA_035259465.1 Binatia bacterium | reverse complement strand
TTCGCCTGGTCGCGACGCTGATCTATGTTTTTCGCGAATTTCGCGGGCACGTTTTGCCCCACGCGGGCGCGCTCCGGGAACAGCTCGTCTATGCTCTGCCGTTCTTCGCCTCGAGCCTGCTGGCCGACTGGGGATCGCAGTTTCACCAATACGCGGTTTCGCATTTTTACGACGCCGCGACGTTCGCGATCTACGCCGTCGGCTGCCTCAATATTCCGCTCGTCGAGCTGGTCCACAGCCCGGTCAGCAACGTCATGATGGTGCGGATGGCCGAGCAAGTGAAGGACCGTCGCGACGACGCCGTGCTGGAGATATGGAACGACACGACGCGGAAGCTCGCGCTGGTGTTTTTTCCGATGCTCGGATTGATCCTGGTCACCGCGCGGGAAGTGATCGTGTTTCTTTTTACCGGCAACTATCTCGCCAGCGTGCCGATCTTCATGATCTGGTCGTTCAGCGTCCTTCTGCCGGTGCTTCAGACCGACGCGGTGCTGCGGGTCTACGCCGAGACGCGGTTCCTGCTCTATTCGTCGGTTTTCAAACTCGCGGCAAGCGTTGTCTTGATTTACCTTTTCATTCGAATGTTCGGCCTTTGGGGCGCCGCGCTCATGACGCTGATCGTCGCCTTCGCGACCAAGATCATATGCCTGGCGCGATTCAAGCGCCTCGCCAGTATTCCCCTGCCCAAGCTTCTGCCGTGGAAGAGCCTGGCGGCCAACGCCGTCGTGACGGCCGCGGCCGCCGCCGCGGCGCTGCTGATCAAATCGCATGTGCAGGGTCCTATACTGGCGACCCTCGCCGTCACGGGCGTCCTTTTCTGCGCCGTGTACGGATCGCTCGCGCTGGTCGCAGGCGTCATATCGAAGGACGAGCGGCAAGCGCTCCTCTACTCGCTGCAGCGCATTCCGCTGCGCGCCGCAAAAATGGGCGCGCTGCTAAAGAATTAACGGGAGACCTCCCATGTGCGGCATAGCCGGAATCTTCAGCTTCGGCGAGGCACCGATTGAGCAGGAAGAGCTCAAGCGGATGTGCTCGGCCATCGCCCATCGCGGCCCCGACGACGAGGGCTTTTATCTCGGCGCGCGCGTCGGGCTCGGAATGCGACGTCTGAGCATCATCGATCTTGCGACCGGGCATCAGCCGGTGCGTAACGAGGACGGCTCGGTCTGGGTCGTCTTCAACGGCGAGATCTACAACTTCATGGATCTCCGGCGCGACCTCGAGCGCCGCGGCCACACGTTTTATACCTCAACCGATACCGAAGTCATCGCGCATCTCTACGAGGAATACGGCGCGCGCTGTGTCGAGCCGATGCGCGGCATGTTCACCTTCGCCGTCTGGGATGCGCGGCGCGAGACGCTGCTGCTCGGCCGCGACCGGCTGGGCGTGAAGCCGCTATATTACGCCGAGAGCGGCGGGCGTCTCCTCTTCGCCTCCGAGCTGAAATCGCTGCTCGAACTGCCCGACATCGAGCGCCGGCTGGACCCGCGCGCGTTGAGCGAGTTTTTGACCTCGCAATACACGCCGCCCGACCAGAGCATTCTCACGGGAGTGAAGAAACTCGAACCCGGCCACATTTTGATGGCGGCGCCGGGGAGCAAGCCCATCGTGCAGCGCTACTGGGACGTGCGCTTCGAGCCGGACGCAGGCCGGAGCGAAGCCTATTTCGTCGAAAGGCTGCGCGAGCTGTTGACCGAATCGGTCCGCCTGCGGCTCGTCAGCGACGTGCCGCTCGGCGCGTTTTTGAGCGGCGGCATCGATTCCAGCTCGGTCGTCGCCACGATGGCTCGCTTGGTGCCGTCGCCCGTCAAGACGTTTTCGATCGGCTTTAAAGAGCACCGCTACAACGAGCTGCACCACGCGCGCGCCGTCGCCAAACGGTTCGGAACGGAACATCACGAGCTGATTCTCGAGCCCGACGTCTTGTCGGTGATCGACAGCATCGTCTGGCACTTGGACGAGCCGCTCGGCGATGCCTCGTGCATTCCGACGTATATGGTATCGAAGCTCGCGTCGGAGCACGTGAAAGTCGTGCTCTCGGGCGACGGCGGCGACGAGATCTTCGCGGGATACGACAAGTATATCGTGGAGGCGAACGACAGGTGTTTTTACGTGCCGCTCCCCGTGCGGCGAGCGCTCCGGCTCGCTGCCAGGTTCATGCCCGTCGGCATGAAGGGAAGAAATTTCGTTTATCACCACTCGCTCACCGGCGGCGACCGCTATCTCGACTCGATCGCGCTGTTTCCGGAGGACGACAAAAAGTCGATACTGCAGCCCGATATTCTCGAGATGATCGGCTTCACCGCCCGTGAATGGGAGCACGAAGCGCTTCGGCGCTCAGGCAGGGACTGGCTCTCAGGCGCTCAGTATATCGATATCAAGGGCTATCTGCCGCTCGATATTCTCACCAAGGTCGACCGCATGAGCATGGCGCACTCGATCGAATCGCGCGAGCCTCTCCTCGATCACAAGCTCGTCGAGTTCGCCGCTACGATACCGGCCAAATTCAGGCTCCGGCGCCGCACGACCAAGTACATTTTCAAGCAGGCGATGCGCGGCATTCTGCCCGATGCGATCATCGACCGGCCGAAGCATGGCTTCGGCGTTCCGCTCGAGCACTGGTTTCGCGGCCACTTATCGAGCTTCGTCCGGGATCTTTTATTGTCGAAGCGGAGCCGCGAGCGCGGCATTTTCAATCCCAACCATATCGAGAAGCTTTTGAGCATCCACGAAGGCGGCCGCCGCCGCGATACGGAGCTGTGGCTGCTGATCTCCTTCGAGCTCTGGTGCCGGACTTTCCTCGATGTTTCCGCCGCCAAGCCGTCATCGACGAATATTCGCGAACCGATTCGAGTAACCGCCTGACATTTCGTCTCGCTAGGCTGACGCGTCCGGAGGTAACGATATGTATACCGTCGAACACTTGGCCAATATTCGATTGTACGAGCTCGAGCGGGTCTCTTCGCACCTGCGCAAAGGCGCGAAGATCCTTGAGATCGGTGCTGGGGCGGGCTGGCAGGCGAAGAAGCTGGGCGAGCGCGGTCTTCGCGTCACGGCGATCGACGTCGCGTCCAGCTACTATAAACCCGATCAGGTCTGGCCGGTCATCGAATACGACGGAGTTCATATCCCGTTCCCGGACAACTATTTCGATATCGTCTTCAGCTCCAATGTACTGGAGCACATTCCGCACGTCCGTTCGTTCCAGGCCGAATTGCAGCGCGTCCTGAAGCCTCACGGCATCGCTATCCACCTTCTACCGTCCGGCGCATGGAGGATTTACAGCAACATCGCGCATTACGCCTGGGTCGCGTGCGGCGCGTGTAACCACTTCTTGAAACGCAAGGCGACCGGCAAAAACGAACCCGCTGCGGAGCCGCAGCACACCCCGGAAGCAAACAAAACGCGGCTCCTCAGAACACTTATCGCGCCAACGCGGCACGGCGAGTTCGGCAACCTGATCACCGAGGCGTATTATTTCAGCAGGTTTCGCTGGACGCGTTTGTTCCGCGCAACGGGATGGACCATAGAGGACTATGCTTCGAATCGATTGTTTTACACCGGCTACAGCGTTTTGGACTCGAAGCTTTCCATCGGCGCGCGCCGTCTGTTGAGCTATTTCCTGGGAAGCGCCTGCCACGTTTTCATCTTGAAGAAAGACCCCGCGGCTCACGCAGCCGCCCCCGTCGCCGACGCCGCCGACCTTTCGGTATCGACGCGGCTCCTTAGGTCTCTGGTTCCGGTATTCGGAATCGCGTCTCAGATTGGTGATTTACTGGAATTTTGGAATTTCGTGACATTATGATCGCTCGCGCTTTCTTCGCTGCGGCGGCATGGCTGATATTGCTCGCCGCGGTATTCGTTCCGGTTACCGGCGGCGACGAGCCGTTTCCCGGCGGCTTTGTCGAAAAGGCGGCCAGCAAAACCCTCCGCCCGCGCCTGACGGCGTCGCAAATCGCGTCGTTTGTTCCATCCAATCGCGGCAAATTCCGCTTCCCGCCGCCTTATAACACCGAGGCGATCCGCATCACGACCGCCGCGGATTGCGGCGGCAAAGATTGCATTTCGCATGTGGGCTATTCCTATTGGATGAACATCAACAATCACGTCGGCAGCGATACGATGCTGATCTTTTTGGGCCTCGATCGCCGCTACGGAGGAACGGGACCGACGCTGTTCAGCTACAACAAGGTGACCGACGAGGTGAAAAACCTCGGGCCCCTCTTCGACGGCGGCAGCCGTCTCAGCTGGCGCGGCGGGCTCGACTGGTATTTCAGCGCGCGCCAGCCGACGAAATTATACGTGAACGACGAAGACGCCCGGCTCTATCGCTACGATGTACGGACGAAGGCTCTCGAGACCGTCTTCGACGTCGCGTCGCGGTTCGGCGCGGACAAGGACATCACCCAGCCGCACTCCAGCGGCGACGACCGGGTCCACTCCGCGACGCTGCGCTGCAAGAAAGCCGGCTGCGGCGACGGAACCCATACGGCCGTCGCCGACGAGGAGATGCTCGGATGCCTGGTCTACAACGAGCCGAAACGGCAGTTTTCCTATTTTCCGCGAAAGCAAATGTTTGATGAGTGCCAGGTCGACGCCAGCGGCCGCTGGCTGCTCATTCTGGAAAAGGTGCAGGCGGCGGATCCCGAGAGCATCGACAACGTTGTCGTCGACCTCGAGACGGGAAAGCAGAGAACCATCTTATCGAACCAGCACAAAGTCTCCGGCGCGGCCCACGGAGCGATAAGCCATCTCGATCTCGGTTACGGCTACATGATCGGGGCCGATAACAGCTACCGCCTCGGGAACGCCAAAGTGCTCTACAAATTCGCCGACGATCCGCTCGAAGGCAAGCTTGTTTACTACAACGGTGACTGGAATGCTCCTGCGCCGAATCATATCAGCAACCGCAACAGCGCGCCCGGCCTGCCGCCGGAACGCCAGTACGCGTGCGGCAGCGGCGCCAGCAAGAATACCGGCCCGCGCGCCAATGAGATCATCTGCTTTCCTCTCAACGGCTCGTTTGACGTGCTCGTCGTTGCGCCGGTGATGACCGACGTGAGTGCCTCGGCGCGATGCGACGACTACTGCTTGCAGCCGAAGGGGAATCTGGACGTGACCGGACGATATTTCATCTGGACCACCAACACGAGCGGTCAACGACTCGATGCGTTCGTAGTGAAGGTTCCCGCACATCTCCTCTTCCCCCGTCAGTCGGCGCGCTCCGCTCGCTGATTCGAGCGAAAGCGATCCATCGTTACCCAGATTATGACCGGCAATCCCTTGATCGAGCGGCGCTACCCTTCGACGACGGCGGAAGAGCGCGCCGCGGCGGGATCTTCCGCGCGGCGAATGCGGCTCGCGCTGGTCGCCGGAAGTCTCGACATCGTCGGCGGCCAGGAGGTGCAGGCGAGCCTCTTGTGCGATCGCTTTCGCCGCGAAGGATACGGGCTCGACTTCGTTCCGATCAACCCGCGCTTTCCCCGCGGCGCCCGCTGGCTCCGCCGCCTGCCCTACCTCAGAACAGTCGTGAACGAAGCTTTGTATATTCCGACACTCGCTCGCCTGCGGCGCGCCGATGTCGTGCACGTCTTCTCGGCCTCATACTGGTCTTTTCTTCTCGCTCCGGCGCCGGCGCTGCTCGCGGCGAAGATTTTCGGCAAGCGAGCAGTCTTGAATTATCATAGCGGCGAGGCCGCGGATCACTTGAGCCGCTGGGGCATTCTGGTGCACCCGTTTTTGAAGCTCGCCGACGAGATCGTCGTGCCGTCGGATTACTTGCGGGAAGTTTTCGCACGCCACGGCTATCGCGCTCGCGTGATTCGGAATGTCGTCGACACCTCGCGCTTTCGCTTCCGCGAGCGCAAGCCGCTCCGGCCGCGGCTCGTCTCGACGCGCAATCTCGAGCCGATCTATCGCGTGGATAACACGCTGCGCGCCTTCGCGCTCCTGAGAGCGCACTATCCGGAAGCGACCTTGACCATCGCCGGCAGCGGCAGCGAAGAACAACTGCTCCGTCGGCTGGCGGCGCCGTGCGCCGGCGCCGTGCGCTTTGTCGGACGCGTCGAGCCGGCTTCGATGCCGCGCGTCTACGACGACGGCGACATATTCGTCAACTCATCGATTGTGGACAACCAGCCGCTGTCGGTCCTCGAGGCGTTCGCGGCCGGACTGCCGGTCGTCTCCACGGCGACGGGCGAGATCGCCAACATGGTGCGCGAAGACGACACCGGCGCGATCATTCAGGCGGGAAATCCCGCAGCAATGGCCGAGGCCGTCACCCGACTGCTCAGCGACCCCGAAAGAGCGCTTTCGATGGCCCGCCGCGCGCGCGCCGAGGCTGAGAAATACAACTGGCCGGCGGCGCACCGTGAATGGATCGCAGCGTATTCGCGCCGCGAAGCATGAAACTGCAGCGATTAAAAAGCATGGGCATCGGCGAGATCGCCTACCGCAGCCGTCAAGAGGCGACCAAACTCTTCGAGCGCGTCGGCGGCAGCGGCAACGGCCACGCGCCCGGCTACCTTTTGCGGAAGTCGCTCGCTCCCGACGCGCTAAAGGAGCTCCGCGGGGCCTCGACAGGCGACTTCCGCGCGCTCGCGAGCGCGCTGCTGGAGCGCTTCAAAGCAGCCGACGCCAACCGGTTTTTTGCCGGCGCGGACGATCCGCAGTCGACTCGGCTGCTGCGCGTGCACGCTCCCGAGGCGTGTAGGGCAATCGTCGACATCGCCGACAAAGCGCTGGCCGGCCGCTTTAAGCTGCTCGGCTACGAGGATCTCTTTTTCGGCGATCCGATCGACTGGCGGCTCGATCCGCTGTCCGGACGAAGAAGTCCGCTTGCGCACTGGAGCAGCATCGACCACCTCGACTTCGCCGCGGCCGGCGATCACAAAGTCGTTTGGGAGCTGAATCGCCATCAATGGTTGATCTTTCTAGGCGAGGCCTACCGGCTTACCGGCGACGAAAAGTATGCGCGCGGTTTCGCGGAATACTTGCGCCAGTGGCTGCGCGCGAATCCTCCGGGCTTCGGCATCAACTGGGCGAGCAGTCTCGAAGCGGCGCTGCGCATTATCTCCTGGACGTGGACGCTGTTCCTGTTCCGCGATTCCGACGCGCTCTCGCCCGAGCTCTTCGTACGACTGCTCGAAGGGATCTCGCTCCACGCAACGCATGTGGAGAAATACCTGTCGTACTACTTCGCGCCCAACACCCATCTCACGGGCGAAGCGCTCGGCTTGTTTTACGCCGGCGCCGTATTTTCCGAGTTTGAATCCGCGCGCCGCTGGCGCGATCTCGGAGCGCGCATTTTGATCGCTGAGAGCGAGCGGCAGATCCTGCCGGACGGCGTCTACTTCGAGCAGTCTACATGCTATCAGCGCTACACCGCCGAGATTTATCTTCATTTTCTTCTGCTCGCGGACCGCAACGGGATTGCCGTGCCGCGCGCGGTCGAAGAGCGCGTCCAGCGGCTTCTCGACGCGCTGCTCGTCTTCCGCCGGCCGGACGGCTGCCTGCCGGACATCGGCGACGCCGACGGCGGCTGGCTGCTGCCTTTCGCGCCGCGCGCGCCAACCGATTGCCGCGGCGTTTTCGCGGTCGCGGCGAGTCTATTCGAGCGGAAGGAGTACGCCTGGGCGGCGGGGGGTCCCGCGCCGGAAGGCATCTGGCTGCTCGGAGCCGCGCAGCGGCAATCCGCCGCGGCGCTGAACGCGTCGCCGCCCTCCACTGGCGATGCGATCGTTTATCCGAGCGGCGGATATGTCATCATGCGCAGCAGCTGGATGCCGGACGCGCACCAGATGATCTTCGACGTCGGGCCGCTGAGCTCGCCCAAGAGCGGGCACGGCCACGCCGACCTGCTAAGCATTCAATGCTCGGTGTTCGGCGAGCCCTTTCTCGTCGATGCGGGAACCTACTGCTACAGTTCCGTGCCGGAATGGCGCGATTTCTTCCGCGGCACGGCGGCGCACAGCACGGCAACCGTCGACAGCCAAGATCAGGCGTCCGCCGCGGGGCCGTTTCGCTGGGATCATCATCCGCAAGCGCGCCTCCGGCGTTGCGTAGCGGCGAAGGAATACATTTTTGCGGACGCCGAGCATGACGCGTATGCGCGGCTTGCCGATCCCGTGATTCACCGGCGCCGCGTCGTCTTCGTCAACCACCGCTACTGGATCCTTGTCGATGATTTTTTGGGCGCCGCGGAAAACCGGATCGACTTGCGCTTCCAGTTTGCGCCGATGCACGTGACCAACGAGGGTGACGGCTGGATACGCGCGCGCCATGCAACCGGACGCGCCCTGCTCCTTCGAAGTTTTGCGGACGTGCCGCTTTGGCTCGATGTCACCGAAGGAAGCGTGGCGCCAATTCGAGGCTGGGTTTCGCCCGATTATGGACGCCGCGTTGCCGCGCCGGTTGTCACCTGCTCCGCCGAGACCTCGCTGCCGCTTAGAATTCTGAGCGTCCTTCTGCCATGCGAAGACGCTGCGGCGCTGATTCCCACTGTGGCTTCGATTTACAAGAATTCGTCTGCGATCTCAGGTGTGAGATTCCCGGATGAAAGCATGACTGTGATGATCGACGACGACGTAGTCGTCCAGACGGAATGAAGCTCTCCTCGCCTCACTCGTTTTAGCGCGGAAAATCCTCGAAAGATTCCAAGAGGTGAAACGATGCAAGCAGAAAAACTCCGCCAAGATCCGGGACGCAGCCCGCCGAAGCCGTCCTTTCAAGAAGGCTCCCGTTACGTGGCGTCGTCGACACATGCGCCTTCCGTGACGGTGCTGATCCCCTGCTACAACGAAGACCTCACGATCGCAAAAGTCGTGCGCGACTTTCATGCCGAGCTGCCCAACGCCACGATTTGCGTTTTCGACAATAATTCGACGGATCGTACCATTGAAGAGGCCACGAACGCCGGCGCCAGCGTCGTGCGCGAGAAACGGCAGGGCAAAGGATACGTCGTCCAAACGATGTTCCATCGGCTCGACTCGGACGTTTATCTGATGGTCGACGGCGACGGTACTTATCCCGCCTCCGCGGTTCACGAATTGATGCGGCCGATTCTCGACGACGACGCGGATATGGTTGTTGGATCCAGACTCCACCAGGACTCCGCCAGCCGCTTCCGTATGGCGAATAAATTCGGCAACGGCTTGTTTCTTTGGATTTTGAACCGCCTCTTCCACGTCCGATTGACGGATATTCTTTCCGGCTACCGCGCCTTCAACCGCCGCTTTGTGAAAGATATCCCGGTGTTTTCCCGCGGTTTCGAGATCGAGACCGAGCTTACGATCAAAGCGCTGCAACGCGGCTACCGCGTCGTCGAAGTCCCGGTGGATCTCGGCGAGCGCCCCGACGGGAGTTTTTCGAAGATCCGCATTCTGCATGACGGCTTTGTCATTCTCAACACGATCCTGGCGCTGTTTCGCGACTACAAGCCGCTTACGTTTTTCGGGTTTACTGGAATCGCATTCGTTCTGGCCGGATTTGTGCCGGGCGCCATCGTTGTTTCCGAATATTTGAGAACGGGACTGGTACTACGAATGCCTTCCGCTCTGCTCGCGGTAGGACTGGTCATTACCGGCACGCTACTCCTGGTGGTTGGCTTGACGATTCATACGATCGTGCGGCGCTTCCAGGAACTCGACTATAAGCTGCAATCTGTTGCAAACGAGCTTAGAGGCCGCCGTTAGCGCGCCCCTAAACATCGGAGATCATCAATGAACGGCGAGAACATCACGGTTTCGGATCTCGAGATCATGGCGCAGGCGCATAACTACCGCGGTTGGATGTTCCGGCAGATCGCGCCTTTCATCGGCCAGCGGATTTTGGAAATAGGCGCGGGCATCGGCAATTTCACCAATCTCATGCTCGACCGGGAACTGGTCATGGCCGCCGACGTTTACCCGCCATGCGTCGATTATCTGCAAAGGCGTTTCGCCGATCAGCCTCATGTGTTGCCGAAACGCCTGAACGTCGCCGATCCGGTGACGATGGCCCTCGCACGATACGATTTGGATACGGTCGTCTGTCTCAACGTTCTCGAGCACGTGGAAGACGACATCGGCGCGCTTTCGCATATGTTCGCCGTGCTGCGCACCGGCGGCTGCCTGGTTCTGCTCGTCCCGGCCTTTCAATTCCTATTCGGCACGGTCGATTCGTCGCTGGGTCATCACCGCCGTTATACCAAGCTGCTGCTGGTGCAAAAAATGCGGCAGACCGGCTTCGCCATCGAAAAAGTCTTTTACATGAACATCATCGGCATCGCCGGCTGGTTCCTCAACAATCGCGTGTTCAAGCGAACCGAAGAATCTGCCCGGCAAATAGCTCTCTTCGACCGGCTGATCGCTCCGGTAGCCGAGCGCGCTGAAAAGATATTCCAGCCGCCTGTCGGCCTTTCCTTGATCGCCATCGGCCGCAAAACCTCATCCCTGTCGTAAAAACCGCAGGTCACACGATGTCGCACCCAGATACGGATCACTTCACGACATCCGTTGGACGAGAGCTTGCCGTTGACGAACTCGGCGCGAGAGGACATACGGCCTGGCTGCGTAGCTACGGTTTCGTCATCGCTTTATACGCGGCGATAAGCGTCGTCACCGGCGCGGCTTTCATGGGCGACACGATCGGCTATGCGGACAGCATCCTCGAATCGAAATTCTTCGAGTTCGGCCATCTGCTCTGGTTTCCTTTGGGCTGGCTCGCTTCTGTCGCGCTCGCACCCATCACCGGGCTCGATCCGCGCCTAAACGTCATTTTCGCCCTCATCGCTGTAAATTGGGGGGCCGGTTTGCTGAGCGTCGTCCTCCTGCATAGCCTTGCGCGAAAGCTTTCGGAGCGTGAATGGCCCGCGATTTTTGCGACGATCGGCTTCATTTTCTCGCAAGCGTTTCTCGACCTCGTGCATAGCGGTTGCTCGTATATCCCCGGCCTGTCCTCTCTCGTCCTCGGACTCTGGCTGCTGTTTCGTGCGGAAGATCAACCCCGCCACGCGACTCGCTGGGCGATTCTGGCCGGCGCGGCTTTCGCGACAGCCGTGGCATTATGGTTTCCCTACGTGACGGCGGTTCCCGGAGCCCTTTTATCGACTCTGCTGGTTTACGGATTCACGCGTCAGCGGTTCGCATTTGTCATCCGCGCGGGCTTCGCATTCGGCTGTGTCGCCGCTCTGATCTATGGAACAGCCGCGCTGGCTCAAGGTATCTACACGTTCGGCGGCCTCGTCGAATGGATCCACTCCTCTTCGCACGGCATTACCGACAAGGGCAACTTGCCGCGTCTCCTCTTCGGGATTCCGCGCTCCTTTACGTTCACCGGCCGGGACGGCTCGATGTTCAAACGCTTCCTCTATCACGATCCATATAATCCTGTTTCCCTGCTCGATTTATTCCAGGGAACGCTGGCAAAAATAATGGTTTTCTATTTTCTTATCGCCGGGACCGCTATCGTCCTGCTGCGAACCGATCGGGGACGTCGCCTGCTCGCTTTCCTGGGGTTCAGCACGGCGCCGCTGCTCGCGCTCGCTTTCATGTGGGAGGCGGGAGCGATCGAAAGATACCTGCCGATCTACCCCGTGCTGTTTCTTTCGTTGTCGTACGCGTTGGCCCGGCGCTCCAGATTTTTTCTCTACGAGACGCTGGCAGGTTTCTGGATCGCCATGAACATCGTCGTGAATACCAGCGCGATGGCGAACTCGACGCTGGCGGCACACCAGCAGCGGGTCGCCGCCCGCGTGGAGGCATTACAGCCGCTGCTGAAGCCGCAAAGCGCGATCGCGACTTTGAGTCAGCTCGACGAGCTTTGGGCATTCCCCTGGGACTTCCCGTTCAATCCGATCAATCAAAAAGAATCTCTGTCCACCTATCACATTCAAGAACCCGGCACGACTCAGATCCCCGTCTGGCGGCAGAATTTCGCCGCCAAGGCACGGTCGGTGTGGAGCGCCGGCGGCGACTTTTGGATATCAAAAAGACTGCTCGCCTCACGGCCCAAAGCCGAATGGAACTGGGTCGAGGGAGATGACCCGCGGATCACCTGGCGCGATATTTACGAATATTTTTCACAATTCGACTACGGCCAAGCCGTCGGCGGCGATGATGGTTTCGTTATTCTCGCCAGGTCCCCGCGTAACTATCGCTCGCTTGACCACTTCACGAACCCTGGAAATTCATAGCCCGGAACTCTCTCTTTCTCCTAAGCTTACGGAGCATCTCATGTGTGGCATCGCCGGAATCGTTAATTTGAATCCGCACACTCGCATCGACGAAGGTCGGGTCAAGCGCATGCGCGACGTTCTGCGCCATCGCGGCCCGGACGGCGCGGGATTGTGGATCGACGGCCCCGTCGGCTTCGGCCACCGGCGGCTCTCGATCGTCGATCTCGCCGGCGGCCACCAGCCGATGGCGAACGAAGACGCGTCGGTATGGATCACCTACAACGGCGAGATTT
>DATFWH010000215.1:0-11215 GCA_035259465.1 Binatia bacterium | reverse complement strand
AAATATTCTTTTACGGCTGGCTGCCGCAGGTGCTGCCGAATTTCGTGTCCTACACGCTCTACCGCTGGGAATGCGCCGTGCGCGCCTCGGCGGTGCTCGGTCTCGTCGGCGCCGGCGGCCTCGGCCAGCAGATCGAGATTTCGATGCGCATGTTCAACTTCAACGAGGTGCTGACGATTCTCATCATCCTTTTCATCATGGTCGCGGCGGTCGACATTCTCAGCAGCAAGGTGCGGGCGGTCCTATGATCGACGAGACGACCGGCGAAAAAACCGCGGCGATGCCGTGGCCGGGCCATGAGCGGCGCGGCGGCGCGACGCTCGCCAACTGGCTCATCACCGCCGGTATTGTCGCGCTGTTCGTCTGGAGCTACTACGGCTCGGACATCCGCCTGGGCGAGCTGTTCAGCCGCGAGGGCAGCGGGCAGATTTTGGCGTATATCCGCAAGCTCTTTCCGCCCGACCTGTCGCCGACCGTGCTGCACGAGGGATTCCGCGGCGCCGTCGAGACTTTCGCGATCTCGTTTCTCGGCACGCTGCTGGCGTTCGCGATCGGCCTCTCGGTCGTGTTCTTCGCCTCGCGCAATCTCATGTACTCGGGCCTTCTCTACGAGATGGAGCCGAGCGACTGGTGGCGGCGGGGGCTGCGCATGGTGCCGTATTTCACGGCCAAGGCCCTGCTCAACATCCTGCGCACGGTCCCCGAGATCGTCTGGGCGCTGATCTTCGTTTTCATCGTTGGACTCGGGCCGTTTCCCGGCACGCTCGCGCTCGGCTTTCACACCGGCGGCGTGCTGGGAAAACTGTTCGGCGAGGTCCTGGAGGACGTGGACTATCAGCCGATCGAGGCGCTGCAGTCCACCGGCGCGAGCCGGCTGCAGATTCTTTTCTACGGTATCGCGCCGCAGGTGCTGCCGCAGTTCATCTCCTATACGCTCTACCGCTGGGAGGTGAACATCCGCGTCGCCGCCGTGCTGGGCTTCGTCGGCGCCGGCGGCCTCGGCCAGCGGATCCAGATCGCCATCAGCCTGTTCCTCGAGCATCAGCTGCTGACGCTCCTGATCTTCATCTACATCCTCGTGACGATTGTCGATTATCTGAGCGCCTATCTCAGGCGCAAAGCGATCTGACGGACTTGTTTTCCCCGCCGCGGTTTTATATTCCACAAGCATGAGCGAAATCCATTTTATCGATACGACGCTCCGCGACGGGCAGCAGAGCCTCTGGGCACTCAATATGCGCACGAGCGCGATGCTCGGCATCGCGGAGCAGATGGACAAATGCGGCTACGAGTCGATCGAGTTCTTCCTCTCGATGATGTTCAAGAAGTACGCCCGCGAGCATAAGGAGAACGCGTGGGAGTGGCTGCGCCAGGGCACCAAGCTCTTCAAGCGCACGCGTCTCCGCTACCACGGCGGCATGCACGGCGGCTTCGAGAAGATCCCGACCTGCATCATGCGCCTGCTGATGGAGCGCGTGCTCTCCTACGGCATCACGCTCACGCGCACGTCGAACTGCTGGAACGACTACTCGCTGTTCAAGCACGAGGTCGACGCGATGCGCGAGCTCGGCATCGACTGCGTCGCGAACCTGATCTATTCCGTCTCGCCGCGCCACACCGATGAGTACTACGCCGAGCGGGCGCGTCAGGCCGCAGCGATGAAGCCCTACCGGATCTGCTTCAAGGACGTCGGCGGCCTGCTCACGCCGGAGCGCGCTCGGACACTGATCCCGATCGTGCAGAAAAGCGTCGGCGACGTACCGCTCGAATTCCATGCGCACTGCAACAACAGCCTGGCGCCGCTGAACTACATGGAGGCGATCAAGCTGGGGCTGACGACGCTGCACACGGGCATTCCGCCGCTGGCGAACGGCTCGGCGCAGCCGTCGATCCTCAACGTCGCCAAGAACGCGCGCGCGCTGGGCCACACGCCGCTGATCAACGAGGCCGAGGTCGGCCCGGTCACCGAGCATTTCACGGCGGTCGCCGAGAGAGACGGCCTGCCGATCGGCAAGCCGTTCGAATACGACGAGAATCTCTACCGCCATCAGGTGCCCGGCGGCATGATCTCCAACTTAAAGCATCAGTTGAAGTTGGTCGGCATGGAGGACAAGATCGACGCGACGCTCGAAGAGGCGGCGCGCGTGCGCTCGGAGTTCGGCTATCCGATCATGGTGACGCCGCTGTCGCAGTTCGTCGGATCGCAGGCCGCGATCAACGTCATCACCGGCGAGCGCTACCGCGAGGTGACCGATCAGACGATCCAATACGCGCTCGGCATCTGGGGCAAAGAGGGCGCGGAGCTGATGGATCCTCAAGTAAAGGATAAGATATTGAGCCGTCCGCGCGCCAAGAAATGGGATAATTGGAAGGCGCCGGACCCGTCGCTCAAAGAGATGCGCGAGAAATTCGGCGGACCGGGCGTATCTGACGAGGAGCTGATTCTACGTTTTTACGCCGGCCCCGAGGCGGCGGACGAGGTGCTCAAAGCCGGCGCGCCGGAGGCGAAGCTCGACGCAAATCAGCCGCTCACCAAATTGGTTCAGGAACTCTCGGCGCGAAACGACCTGAGCTACGTGCGCGTAGAGAAGGGCGGATTCGCGGTGACGTTAGGGAAGGAAAATCCGTCTTAAATTCTGTCGCTCCCGCGAAAGCGGGAGCCCAGGTTAGAAAGGACTGGATTCCCGCTTGCGCGGGAATGACTCAAATCTTCACCGCTCGTCAAGATTGCAGCGCCGCCTTAATCGCGCGCGCCGTATAAACTCTTGCCAGGTGCGCGCGGTAATCTTTCGAGCCGTTGATGTCTTCCAGCGGGTCTATTCCGTCGACGACGCGGTTCGCCGCGCGCTCGATCGGGTCGTCTTCGAGCCGCGCGCCCTTTAACGCCCGCTCGACATTTTTAGCGCGGTAAGCCTTGTCGGTCACGCCCGTCACACCGATCGCGATATCGTCGCAAACTCCGTTCGCGCCCAGTTTCAATCTAACCGCGACGCCGACGACGGCGAAGCCCGAGGCGCGCTGCGCCGCCTTCAAGTAGGCGCTCTTTTCTCCCCGCGTGACCGGCAGCTTGATCTCCGTCAGGATTTCGTCAGCTTCTAACGCGCTGGTGAGAAAGCCGACGAAGAAGTCCTCGGCTTTGATCCAGCGCTCGCCCGACGGGCCGCTCGCCTTCATTTCCGCGTCGAGCGCGAAAATCGCCGCCGGCATATCGCCGGCGGGATCGGCGTGCGCCAAGCTGCCGCCGAGCGTGCCGCGGTTTCGCACCTGGGTGTCGGCGATCGTCGCGGCGGTCTGCGCCAGCAGCCGACAGTCGCGGCGGACGACTTCGGAGCGCTCGATCTCGCTGTGCGTCGCGAGCGCGCCGATGTGAACGGCACCGCCGGCTTCGCGGATATAATTCAAATCGCCGACGCGGTTGAGATCGATCACATACTTCGGCTTCGCGAGCCGGAGCTTCATCAATGGCACGAGGCTCTGCCCTCCGGCGAGAATCTTCACGTCATCCTTGTAATGCGACAGCAGCTCGACCGCTTCCTTGAGCGACGAGGGCGCGAAATATTCGAAGCCGGCGGGGATCATCGCCGCGCCTCCTGGATCAGATTCCAGACGCGCTCCGGCGAGAGCGGCAGGTCGCGCACTTTGACGCCGAGCGGCTTGAGCGCGTCCTCGACGGCGCTCGCGATCGCGGCGGGGGAGGGGATCGCGGCGCCTTCGCCCGCGGCCTTCTGCCCGAGGGTCGTGAACGGCGACGGGGACGGCTTATGGACGATCTCGACCTTGGGCGTCTCCTCGGTCGACGATTTCCCGTAGTCGGTGAGCGTCAGCGTGAGGAGCTGCCCGTCGGCGTTGTAGACGAATCCTTCGCCGAGCGCGACGGAGATGCCGTGCGCCGCCGAGCCGTAGATCTGTCCGTTGACGACGTTGGGGTGGATGACCGTGCCGTTGTCGCCGACGATCAAATAGCGCAGCACGTGGACTTTGCCAGTTTCACGGTCCACCTCGACGACGGCCGCGTGCGCGGCGGCGGAGAAGGTGAACTGCGCACGCACTTTGCGGTCGGGCCCGGGAACCATGTTTGGCTCCGCGTGCGGGAACGTGTAGTAGTACGTCGCCTGCAATCCCGCCTCTGCGCCCTTCGGCAGCATCGCCTGGTTGCCGTAGACGATCTTGCCCAGCTCCGCGAGCGTGATTTTTTTAACCGGCGATCCCGGCGCGCGCACCGCGCCGTCTTCGATCCTCAAGTCGGCCGGATTCGCGCGCAGGATGTGCGCGGCGATCGCGAGAATCTTTTCCTTAAGCTTAGTCGCCGCGCCGTGCACCGCGCCGATGTCGTAGAGATGGAAATTGTTGCCGCTGTTCGCGGCCGAGACGCCCCACGGCGCGAGGTCGCTGTCGAACGGCGTCGAGATGCTGATCTTCTCCGGCGGAATGCCGAGCACATCGGCGGCGACCTGGGCCGTCGTCGTCTCGTGCGATTGTCCGCAGTTGGGCGAGCCCAGGTAAAGCGCGATCGTGCCGTTCTTCTCGAGCTTGATCGTCGCGCCGTTGACGCCGCCGGAGCCGGGGCTCTCCTTCATCTCGGGAAAGATCGCGATGTCGCGCGCGGCGTTGCGCCCGCCGGGCTCGACGCCGATGACGACGCTCAAGCCGAGAAGACGGCCGCTTGCGCGCGCGCGCTTCTGCTCCTCGCGCAGCTTGTCGTAGCCGATCTTCTCCAGCGCGGTTTCGAGCAGTCCGGGATAATCGCCGCTGTCGTACACGTTGCCGCTCGGCGTCGTGTACGGCATCTGCTCGGGCCGAATGAGATTGATCCGCCGCACGTCGATCGGGCTCAAGCCGAGCTCTTCGGCGATGCGGTCCATCGCGCGCTCCCAGATGTAGCACATGCCGGGCTTGCCGATCCCGCGGTTGGGAATCACGGGGCATTTGTTCGTGAGCACCGACCAGCCTTCGAGCGCGATGTTCTGAACTTTGTACGTGTTTACGAGGTTGTTGAGCTTGTTCGTGAAATGAATCGTCAGCGTGCTCGTTGTCCCGCCGACGTCGTCGATCTCGCGGAACTTGAGGCCGAGCACCGTGCCGTCTTTTTTGACCCCCGCCTCGACTTCGAACTCCTGCGCGCACGAGTGGCCGGCGGCCATCATGTGCTCGCTGCGGTCCTCGATCCATTTGACCGGCCGGCCGCTGCGGATCGCGAGCAGGCTGACGATCACGACGTACTTGCGGATCAAATGGATCTTCTGGCCGAAGCCGCCGCCGATGTCGGGGATGATGACGCGGATGTCTTCGAGCTCGAGCGCCTCCCGCAGCGCGTCGTAGATCACCTCCGGCACCTGGGCGTTGACCCAGACGGTGAGCTTGCGGCTCGCGGCGTCGTAGTCGGCGATGATCGCGAACGGCTCGAGCGGCGTCGAGCTGTAGCGGTGGATTTTCAAATGCTCCTTGACGATTTTGTCCGCCGCTTTGAACGCGCCGTCGATGTCGCCGTAACTCAGGCCGCCCTTCCAGGCGATGTTCGATTCCAGCTCTTCGTACAGCAGCGCCGAGCCCGGCTTCATCGCGTCGGCGGTCTCGACGACGGCGGGCAGCGCGTCGTAATCGATCGTGATCAATTCCAGCGCATCCTCGGCGGTGCCGCGGTCGCGCGCCGCGACCGCCGCGACCGGCTCGCCCATGTAGCGGACCTTTTCGACCGCCGTCGCGTATTCCGCGATCGGTTTTCTGAGTCCCGCCGCGTAGCGTCCCGGCTTGAACGGCTTGGTATGCGCGACGATGTCCGAAGGAATCAGCGCTGTCATCACGCCCGGCAGTTCCAAGGCCGACTGCGCGTCGCCGCCGACGATGCGCGCGTGCGCGTGCGGGCTGCGGAGGATCATCGCCTGCAGCATCCCCGGCAGCACGATATCGTCCGTGAAGTGACCGCAGCCGGTCGCGTGGCGCGGCCCTTCTTTGCTGCGGGTCGGTTTGCCGATGAACTTTTCAGCCATTGCGTTTAAGATTTTATTTTCTTTGCGGCTTCTTTGACCGAGTCGATGATCTGCGCGTAGCCCGTGCACATGCAGAGGTTTCCCGCGAGGCAGCGGCGGATTTCCTCTTCGCTGGGATCGGAATTGTCCTGCAATAGGGCGTGCGCAGCCATGATCATCCCCGGCGTGCAGTAGCCGCACTGAAAGCCGTACTTCTCGACGAAGGCTTCCTGCACGGGATGGAGCGCGCCGTTTTTCGCGAGCCCTTCGATCGTCGTGATCTCTTTCCCGTCAGCCTGCACGGCGAAAAGTAGGCAAGACTTGACGAGTTTGCCGTCGAGAAGGAGCGTGCAGGCGCCGCACTCGCCGATGACGCAGCCGACGTGCGTGCCGGTGAGGCCGATCTGCTCGCGGAGAAAATGGGGCAGAAGCTGGCGCGGCTCGACGTCTTCCTCGTAGCGCCGCCCGTTGATCGTCACGCTGATCGTCCGCTTCACGTCGAGACCATATCCGTTGACTTACAGCGCGTCAACTTCGCCGACGCGCATCCGTCGGAGGTGAAGTAATCGAAGTCGTTTGGCGTTTAACGCGTTAACGGCAAAAAACGGTCCGAGTCGTTCTCCGGCATATAGATGCGAAAGCCCACGGACGCGTAAGGCGAACCCGGCACGCTCTCGTCGCCGGCGTACCGAATCAGACGCTTCACCTGCTCGGCGGCGTCGGCGGGAGTCAGCCCGCGGCATAGCACCATGTCGAGGTAATGAAATTCGATGAGCGCGCTCGCGCTCCAATCGACGCTCCGGTCGTAGCCGGAGATCGGAAAACGCACCGCCTGCTGCAGCGCGCGCGCGAGTCCGGCCGTCGGGCTGTCTTCGAGCATCAGGCACGAAGAGAAGTGAAGCAGAACCACGTTGTCGGCGTAACGCAGGCTTTCCACCAAGCGCGCGGTGTCGAGCGGCTTTCCCTGGACGGTCAGCCCTTCCGACGAGCCGTGGCTGGCGATAACGACCGCGACCGGATCGGGAATATACATTAATTCGCGGCACCACCGCTCCAGTCCCGTTTCGTCTTCGAAAAATCGCTGCCGGATATTGACGTGCTGAAGACGGGTGAAGAACTCGCGCAGCATGTTGCCGAAGGCATACTCTTTTTCGAGGTAGGAGCGCTGCCAGTAGGCCTCGATGACGACGAGCCACATCACGCCTTGCAGCGGAGCGAGGCGCCGGCCCTCCCACACCGACCATTGCGGCTGGCGGTCGGCGCGCCAGCGTCCTTCGAAACGGGCGTTGTCCGGTGCGAGCTCGAAGTAGCCTTCGCCTTGGGTCTTCGCTTCGCGATAGCGGAAGACCAATCGGTTCTTCTCGATACGGCCCTCGAGCGACGAAGGACCCGCGCCTTCGTAGAAACCGAAGACGCGGTCCGGCTCCTGAACCAGCCGGAGCAGGCCGAAAGAACTTTCCCAGATGCCTTCATATTCCCGCTCGCCGGTCCATGACGACCATCTCGCGGAGTTATTCGGACGCCATTGTCCGGAGAACTTTCCGTAGCGCACGAGGTCGAACCAGCCCTCGCCATCCACGTTCGGCTCTTTGTAGCTGAACTGGAGGCGCCCGTTGCTGATCGTGCCGTCGATCGTGCAGCGATTGCCCTGGAACTTATAGTGGCCCGAGACCCGATCGCCGTCCTGCGTCAGCTCCATCGGGCCGAACGTCGTGTACCATTGGCCGGCGAAATTCGGGGTCGTCATTGCGGGAATGACCGATGGCTAGCGCAGCGCCTGCGCCGCCGCCCGTCGCACCAGCACCTTGACCATTTCGCGTTTGTACTCGGGCGAGCCGCGGTTGTCGTCGATCGGATCGCTGTCGACCGCGGCGGCTTCGGACATCTCTGCGACGAGCCGGTCGGTGATTTTCTGGCCGCGCAAAATGGCTTCCGCCTTTTTCGCCCGGAAGATCGTCGGCCCGGCGGAGTTGAGGGCGAGGCGGACATCGTCGCAGCGGCCGTCGGTCGCGCGCAGCGCGAGCGCCACGCCGATCGTGGCGAAGTCCTCAAGGCTCCGCGGCAAAAACTTGATATGCGCCCAGCGGAGATTTCTCACCGGCGGCGGCACGCGGATCTCGGTCATGATCTCGCCGGGCTCGGCGGCGGTCTGGTAATAGTCGACAAAAAATTCGTCGAGCGGAATCGTCCGCTCGCCCCGCGAAGAACGGAGCACGATCGACGCGTCGAGCGCCATGAGGCTCGCGCCGGGATCGGTGAGCGGGTCCCCCTGGCAGAGGTTGCCGCCGATCGTCGCCATGTTGCGGATGCGCGGCTGCGCGACTTTCTGGAAAGTCTCGCGCAGCAGCGGATAGTGCTCGCGCACCGTGGGATGAAGTTCGATGTCTCGGTGGCGCGCGCCGGCACCGATCGTGAGGCCGCTTTGCGGATCGAAACGGATCGTATCGAAGTCCGGCAGCTTGGCCAGGCTCACGACAACGCGCGGGTTCAAAAGCTTCATGCGCATCATGATGAGCATCGCCGTACCGCCGGCGATCAGCCGCGCGTCGTCGCCGTGCTCGTCCAATAAACCGCAAGCCTCTGCGATGGTTTGCGGCTCAAAATAATCGAATCGTATCATTTACATAATGCGCTCCGTCATTCCCGCGAAAGCGGGAATCCAGTTTTTGAAAAACCGGAGAAATGCCTGGACCCCCGCTTTCGCGGGGGTGACGGAATTGTATTTTTCGACAATAATCTTGCTCGATATTATTTTTCTTTTTTCTCCTTCAGCGCGCGTAAGACTTTTTCCGGCGTAATCGGCAGCGTCTTGATGCGCACGCCGACCGCGTCGAAAATCGCATTGCTGATCACGGCAGCTGTCGGGTCCATACCGAGCTCGCCGAGCCCCTTCGCGCCGAACGGGCCGGTCGGCTCGTACGAGTCGGCGAAAGCGTGCTTGAGCGGCGGCATGTCGCGCATCGACGGAATGCGGTAATCGGAAAAATTCGGATTCACCGGCCGCCCTTCGTCGAAGCGCAGCCCTTCGATCAGCGCGTAGCCGATGCCCTGGGCGACCGCGCCTTCGACCTGTCCCTCGGCGCCGACCGGATTGATCACGGTCCCGCAGTCGGATGCGGCGGCGTATTGCAGGATTTTCACCTGACCGGTCTCGCGATCGACTTCGATCTCGACCGCCTGGCAGCCGTAGTTGTACGCGCCGGATTCGTTGCCGTAGCGCGTCGAGTCCTGCAGGACGGAATCGGCGTCGAATTTTCCCGAAGCGACGATCGGCGCGCCGCCGTTGCGGAAGAGCCTGGCGCGCGCAACGTCGGCGACCGGCAGCGATTTTTGCTCTGCGCCCTTGACGAAAATCTTACCCTCGCGCGCGACGAGATCGGCGGGGTTCGCCTCCAGCATATCGGCCGCTTGCTCGAACAGCTGCTGCTTGACTTTGGAGGCGGCGTCGCGCACGGCGTTGCCGCTGATGTAGGTTAGGCGGCTCGCGAACGCGCCGAGACAAAATGTCGTGAGGTCGGTGTCGGCGTGCGACATCTCGACGTCCTCGATCGGGATGCCGAGCTCTTCGGCGGCGATAGCGCACATTGTCGTATAGCAGCCTTGGCCCGATTCGCCTTCGCCGCTCAGGATCAGCGCCTTGCCGTCCTCGTTCAGCTTGATCGTCGCCGAGCTGCCGTCGTAATCGCCGAAGTGGCGCTTGCCGCTGACGTGCACCGTGCAGGCGAGGCCGAGCCCCGTGTTGGGCTTTTTGCCCGCGCGCTTCTTTTTCCAGTCGATCAGCTCGCCGGCCTTGTCGATGCACTGCTTTAGCTCGCAGCTGATCACGCGGTTGCCGTGCGGCGAGACGTAGCCCGGCTCGGCGGCGTTCATGCGCGCGATCTCGATCGGATCGATGCCGAGCTTGTGCGCCGCCTCGTCGATCGCCTGCTCGACCGCCCATTCCGCGGACGGGTTGCCGAAGCCGCGGAACGCGCCGGTGGGAATTTTATTCGTGTAGACGAGGTAGGCCTGCGTCTTGACGTCGGAGTATTTGTAGCAGGTATCGTGGCGCAGCGCGGCGACGCCGGTGATCGCCGGCGCCTTGGCGGAATAGGCCCCATTGTCGGCGATGACGCGCGTCTGCTTTGCGCGGATGCGCCCGTCTTTCTTGAAGCCCATCTTCACGTAAATCTTCATGAAAACCCGCGGGCGGCTGCCGGCGAGAAATTCTTCCTCGCGGGTATTCACGAGCTTCACCGGCTTGCCCGCCTTGCGCGAGAGAATCGCCGCGACGATCGCGTTGTTGTCGTCGCACGATTTGCCGCCGAAGCCGCCGCCGACCGCGCTCTGGATGATGCGCACGTCGGTCTCGCGCACGCCCAGCGCCGCGGCGATGCGGTAGCGCGCGTTGAACAGCGTCTGCGTGTTCATATAGACCGTGTACTTGCCGGAGGGGGAGTAGTCGGCGACGCTGCCGATCGTTTCGATCGCGCAGTGCCACTGAGGCGCGCTCTGAAAAGTATCCTCGACGATGACGTCGGACTCGGCGAATGCCTTCTCGACGTTGCCGCGCTCGACGTCGATGACCATGGCGATGTTGCGCTCCTTGTCGTCGTGGACGAGCGGCGCGCCGGGCTGCATCGCCTCATCGGCGTCGAAGACGCCGGGCAGATCCTCCCAGTCGATCTCGATGAGATCGAGCGCCTCTTCGGCGGTGTCGCGGTCGATCGCGGCGACGGCGGCGACTTCCTCGCCGACGTAGCGTACCTTGCCGACGGAGAGCGGATACTGATCGGCGAAGAACGCGCCCCAGGGCTTTTTGATCGTGTCCTCGGCGGTGACGACGCAGCGGACGCCGCGGAGCTTCTCCGCCTTGCTCGTGTCGATGCTGCGGATGCGCGCGTGCGCGAAGGGACTGCGCAGAATCTTTCCGTACAACACTCGCGGCAGGACGATGTCGGCGATATAGCGCGATTCGCCGGTCGCTTTCTCATATCCTTCGACGCGCTGCACGCGCTGGCCGACGACGGAAAAACTCTGCTTGGCCATGTTACGTTTTCGAGACCGGTTTGTAGACGCCGAGACTCTGGATCTTCGCTTCGTGCGCGGGCTTTCGGGCAGACTGGGCGGTTGTGACTTTGCCGTGCATGACCGCCAGAATCGATTCCATGATCTTATAATATCCCGTGCAGCGGCAGAGGTTGCCCGCCATCCATTCCTTGATTTCGTCTTCGGTCGGATTGGGATTCACGTCGAGCAGCGCCTTGGCG
>DATFWH010000214.1:0-4625 GCA_035259465.1 Binatia bacterium | reverse complement strand
CAGCGCGATCGCGCCGCCGGAGAAAAACGCCAACTGGTAGCTGTTCATGTAGTCGTGGATGAGTCCGCCGCCCGCCGCCATGAGCGAAGCGCCGAGCTGGTGCGCGAGGAATATCCAGCCGTAGACGCTCGCGACCGCGCGCTTGCCGAAAGTGTCGGAGGTGAGCGCGACCACCGGCGGCACCGTCGCGAACCAATCGAGGCCGTAGACAACCGCGAACAGGAAATATCCCGAGTAGTCGGTGACGAAGGGAAGAAAGAAGAGCGACAACCCGCGCAGCGCGAAGACGAGCGAGAGCCATTTGCGCGGCTCGATGCGGTCGATCATCCAACCCGAGAGCATTGTGCCGACGAAGTTGAGTCCCCCCATGATGCCGACGGTCTGCGCCGCCGTGATTTCAGAGATGCCGTGGTCGATCGAGTGCGGGATGAGGTGCGTGCCGACGAGCCCGTTGGCCGTACCACCGCAGATGAAGAAGCTTCCCGCCAGCAGCCAAAACGTCGAGCTGCGGAGCGCCTCGCGGAGCGGGACCGTTTCCTTTTCGGCGCCTTTTGCGCCGGCTCCGCCGTCTTTCGCGCCGTACGGCTTGAGGCCGATTTCGGCGGGATCGTCGCGCATGAATAGAAAGATGAAGGGCAGCAGCATCAGCGCGGCGCCTACGAGCGTCCAGGAGCCGATGCGCCAGCCGCTCGCGGTGACGAAGAACATCAGAAGCGGAATGAAGATCAGCTGGCCCGTCGAGCCCGCGCTGTTCAAAATTCCCAACGCGAGCCCGCGCCGCTCGACGAACCAGCGGTTCGCCACCGTCGCGGAGAGCACCGAGCCCACGCCGCCCGCGGTGAGGCCGACGACGACGCCCCACAAGAGCACGAGCTGCCAGTACGTCTGCATGAACGTGGTGCCGGTCACGCCGACGATTAGGAGCGATAGACAGATCATCATGACGCGGCGCGGGCCGAAGCGGTCGAGCAGCCAGCCGCTTAGCGGCGCCGCCAGGCCGAAGAGTAAGAGATTGATGCCGAGCGCGAACGAGATCTCCGCGCGGCTCCAGCCGAACTCGTTCTCGAACGGATGGATAAAAACCTGCGGCGAGGAGCGAATGCCGGCGCCCACCAGCGTGGTAAAAAAACTGATGCCGAGGACCAGCCAGCCGTAATAAATAGTCTTCGATGCCGCTGACCTCTGTTCGGGTTGCATCTGTCGAAAATATCCCTCCCGACGGCAAAACACAATCGGAAGCTAGATTGACACCGCGGCGCGGTTTCCACTACGCTGCGCCACGATACGTCGCTGAAGAGCGCAGAACGGGAAATCAACTTGCGGCACAGATCTCTCGTAATTCTATTTTTAACATTCGCCGTCGCGGCATTCGCCGGCGCACCGGCCGACGAGGTGCCGTACTGGCCGACGCCGATCGAGGTCGTCGACCAGATGCTGGAAATGGCCGGGGTTAAATCCGGCGACATCGTCTACGACCTCGGCAGCGGCGACGGCCGCATCGTCATCCGCGCGGCGAAGAAATACGGCGCGCGCGGGGTCGGCGTCGAGCTCGACTCCTGGCTCGTAGACGCGGCGCGCAAGAAGGCGCGGGAGGAAGGCGTCGCAAATCTGGTCGAGTTCCGCGTCGGCGACGCGGCCATGGTCGACCTTCGCGGCGCGACCGTCGTCACCTTATATATGCTGCCGTGGTTCAACGACGCGATGAAGGACAAGCTCCGCGCCGAGCTCAAGCCCGGCGCGCGGGTCGTGAGCCATGATTACGGAATCGCGGGCTGGCCGGCGGATCGTGTCGAGCAGTCGCCTGTCGTGGAAGAGCGCGCGCCCGGCTTTAAGCACGAGCACACCATTTATCTCTGGCGCGTGAAATAAATTATTGCGCCGCGAACGGAATTTTCGTACGCCGTGAAATATCGACGAGATCGTCGACGACCGGCTTCAGCAGCGGAATGCCTTCCTTACTCCGGCGTGCCTCGGCGATACGCTCGGGGTCGCCGGGAATAAGCGGGCCGCTCGTGCCGGCGGCGGCCTTCGTGGCTTTCAGCACGCGGCGCCACTCATCGATCTGCTTCTTGAACTCGTTCTTGTCGATGAAGCCGTCGATCTCCATCGCGCCGAAGAAATGGCCGATGCCTTTGCCGACGCTGCGCTCGGGAATCTCCTGGCGCAGCGCGAACGGCGGCGCGAAAGGCCCCCAGTTGGCGCCGCTCAAGACCGCCGTGAGAATGTCGACCATCGCGCCGAGCGCGTAGCCCTTGTGGCCGCCCAGCTCGTACTCCGAGCCGAGCGGCAGCTGCGCGCCGCCGTCGATCATATCCTGCGGATTGATCGTCGCCGCGCCGTTCCTGTCCACGACCCAGCCGCGCGGCACCGCGGATTTTTTTCTGAGCGCGATCTCGATCTTGCCGTAGGCGACGGCGCTCGTCGCCATGTCGACGACGATCGGCGGCTCGCGCAAACCGGGAAACGCGATCGCGATGGGATTGGTGCCGAGCATGCGCTCGGCGCCCCAGAGCGGCGCGACGAGCTTGGTCGTATTCGTCATCGCCCAGCCGATCATGTCGCGCTCCAGCGCCTGCAAGGGGTAATAGCCCGCGATGCCGAAGTGATTCGTGTTGCACACCGCGACCCAGCCGGAGCCGTGCTCGGCGGCCTTGTCCATCGCGATCGCGTTCGCCTTCGGCCCGACAACGAGGCCGAGGCCGTTGTCGCCGTCGACGGTCGCGACGCTTTTTTTCTCGCGCACGATTTTGATTTTCGGCTTGGGGTTGATGCGTCCCATCTCGAGCATGTCGAAATAGGTGTGCAGCCGCGCGACGCCGTGGGAGTCGATGCCGCGGAGGTCGCTCCGCCCGAGCACGTCCGCCGCCCGGCGCGCGTCATTCTCCGGCACGCCGAAGTGCATGAAGACCTGCGCGGAAAATTCTTGTAGATACTCCGACGGGAAAATGTGCGAGGGCTTGTCGGCGGCCATGGCTGTCTGGATGAAAACACCAAACGCGCTTTACGGCAAGCCGGTTTTTCAGGTCAACCGAAGGCCGACTCTGGCGGGGATTAACCTTTTGGCACCTGCATGCCGCGCTTTACCGCCTCGCGCGCGCCGATCATATCGAACCAGCGCTTGACGTTGGGATATTCTTCCAGCCGCATGCGGTGCATCTCGTAGCGCGCGATCCACGGATACGTCGCGATGTCGGCGATCGAGTATTCGCCGGCGAGATACGGCGCCTCGCCGAGGCGCTTGTCCATCACGCGGTAAAGCCGCACGACCTCCGTCATGAAGCGGTCGCGGCCGAACGGCTGGTCCTCGGGGCAGTTGCGCAGAAAATAATGCGCCTGGCCGATCATCGGCCCGACGCCGCCCATCTGGAACATGAGCCACTGGATCGCCTGAAACCGCGCGGCGGTCTCCTTCGGCATGAGCTTGCCGCTCTTCTCGGCCAAGTACATCAGGATCGCGCCGGACTCGAACAGCGTGTACGGCTTTCCTCCCGGACCCTCGCGGTCGATGATCGCAGGGATTTTATTGTTCGGGTTGATCGCGAGGAACTCCTCCTCAAACTGCTCGTCCTTGCCGAGGTTTACCGGATGCGCCTGGTACGGCAGGCCGACCTCTTCGAGCATAATGGAAACTTTCCGCCCGTTGGGCGTAGTCCAGGTATAAAAGTCGATCATGGGAAGGCTCCTTTTTGAGACGATTCCACGTCTAGCAGAGACGCCAGCGCAAAGAAATGCTTATACTTTTGCCGCGGTCTATAGGAATTATTTCACTTGACAGGGGGAGCCCTTGTCGCGTAGCCTTCGGCCGAAAATTAAATTCCATAATGGAGAGTATCCAATGATGCTAAAAACCTCTCGTTGGCCGTCTCTTTTAGTCGTGGTGCTGCTGTTCACGGCTTGTGCCAGCTTCGAGCCCGGAATGCGCATGCAAAGCCTGAACGGGCCGCGCCAACCGAGCGCGCGAGCTTCTCAAGAGGGCTTCGAGGTCTCTGTCGAGGAATTCATCAGTTATGAGAAGTCTCAAACCATGTTCGATACCGACCTTGCAGGCAGCCGCGTCATCGGGATTTTGGTCCGCGGCGAAAACAACGGCGCCGAAAAGTTCTCGCTGCGGCGGGCCGACATCAGGGCGACTCTAGGCGGCCAGCCGCTCGCTCAACTGCCGCCGAAGGAAGCCGCCAGTCAGGCCGCCAATAGCGAATACGTCGGCAAGGCTCTAGGGTGGACGTTGGCGACGGGACCTTTTGCGATCATTTTATGGCCGATCACGATCGGCGCCTCGGCCGTACATACGCACAGCGTTAACGAACGCATCGAGGCGTACTTTCAAGGCACGGGATTTCAGGATTCGCTCGTTAGCCCGAAACAAATGGCGTTCGGATTCGTTTATTTCAAGCTTGAAAACAAACTCGAAAGGATTGAGAATCTCGTCATCGACCTGGACGCAGCCGGAGACCCGAGCGGCAAAAAACTGTCGTATAAATTGGCTGTTCCCGCTGTAAAGGTCGGGAAACCCGATAAGCGAACAGACACAAACTGATTTGCGACCGAGTCGATATCGAAGAAACGAACCACGAGTTTCGGCGACCAGCAGCGTCGCGACCTAGCTACTGCTGCGGCGGTGTTTC
>DATFWH010000213.1:0-2416 GCA_035259465.1 Binatia bacterium | reverse complement strand
TACGCCGTCGACGGCCTGCACGTGCGCCGACGCGGCGGCGACCGCCAGCGCCGAGCGCGCGTAAATCAGATCCTGCGCCTCGCCTTCGCGCTTCGTCGGAAGGCCCATCTCGCGGCCGTAATCCTCGGCGCCGAACATGAGGCCGGCGATCCGCGGCGAAGACGCGGCGACCACCGGCGCGTTCAAAAGCCCGCGCGGGCTCTCGATCGCGACCAGCAGCTGAACGCCGCCGCGAGCCATCTTAAGCGCTGGCTCGCGCTCGCTCAAAAACGACTCGATCTGGCGGATCTCGTCCGCGGTCTCGACTTTCGGCAAAACCAGACCGTCGAGACCCGGCCGGACGACCGCCTCGACGTCGGCGCGCATGCGCGCGTGTCCGATCGCGTTGATGCGCACGAAGCGCGCCGGCGATTTGGGCGCGCGATCGCGCCCGAGCGCTTCGGCGATCTGCCGCCGCGCCGTGTCTTTCTCGTTCGGCGCGACGCCGTCTTCGATATCGAGCATGATCGCGTCGGCGTTGAGCCCCAGCGCCTTATCGACCATCTTCTGCCGGTGTCCCGGCACGAACATCCACGATCGCTTCAGTTCCATTCGCCCTCCGATAGACGTTCCTTCTTACTTCAAGACGACGCGATTTTCCATCGACTGGAACTCGCCCACCGGTTGCGATAAGAAAACGAGGACAATGGCGTCAAGCTTTCTTGTACGGCTGCGTTCGATCGACGGATGAAGGCGAGCACGCTGAAGCTTTGCCTTCCGATCACTGCGATGACGGCGCAGCAGACGGCCGTCTCGCTCCTGATCCCTCCTTTTCTCGACAGCAATCATTACCCGTTGTCGGCGATCGGCTCGCTCATTTCCGTCGCGCCGTTTCTCGCGCTTACCGCACGCCTCCCCGCCGGTCTCGCCTACCGCGCCGATCGCGCGCGCACCCTCATGGTCGCGGCCCTTTTGGTCATGAGCGCCTGCACATATCTTTACAGCTACGCCGTCGAGCCGCTCCAGTTCGCGCTCGTCCAAGCATTCAATGGCTTCTCGTTCGGCGCGGCCTCGACGACCTATCTTGCGTTTTATATCGACCATCTGCCGCCCGACGAGGACCGGCATCATGCGATGGGCTATTACACCGGCTGCCTCGCCGTCGGCTATTCGCTGGGCGGCTTCGCCGCCGGCTACATCGCCGACAAGCTCGGTTATGAGACGTGTTTTCATTATGCCGCGTGGCTTGGGCTTGTCTGTATCGTTTTATTATTTCTGCTGAGTCCGAGGCGAACCCGGCAAAGCGACCAGCTGGCTCCGGATAAAAAATCGTCGGTTTCGATGCTGACGGCTCTCAAAGGGATCGTCGACCCGAAGGTCGCTTCGATCGTGGTCGTGGCCCTGTATCTCAATCTGCTTCATCAGATGGGCCACGCGTTTCTGCCTCTGTACGGGCTCGCCATCGGCCTGTCCCTGACGCAGGTCGGCGTCATCCGCGCGTTCTACTCGCTCTGCAACGCCGTGACGCGTCCCTTCAGCGGCTCGGTCGCGAAGAATATCGGCTATCGTGCACTGTCAAACTTCGGCCTGCCGCTCCAGTCCGCGTTCATGCTGCTCGTACCGTTCATGCATTCTTTCGGGCCGCTCATGTTCGTATTTCTCCTGGCGGGATTCGTGCGCGCGATCGTCATCGTCGCGAACTCGATCAGCATGGTCGAGGACGTCGACATGACCCGAGTCAGCCGCGGCGTTATTTCCGCTCTCTACAACGCCGCCGGTGATATTGGAAACATCTTGGGTCCGAGCATGGGCGGGCTCATCGCGACTTTCACCGGCGTCGGTCGCCTGTTTTTTGTCGGGCCGTTGCTGATCACCGCCGCATTTGTCTTATCGCTCTGGGCTTGCAGGTTCATACGTCCGGCGAAGCAGCATAGCTGATCGCAGATCGACACGCTCGCTTTCAGCGCGCTGAGGGGTCCGTCCGATGAAAAAGATTTTTCCGCTGGATCGCGCGGCGGAAGGCTGCGAAAGGATGATGAGCGGCAGGCGCGCTTTCGCGTCGCACTCGCCGGCTGCGCGCTGACGTTAAATATAATCCCGAATTAGAATCTCGGCGATCTGGACGGCGTTCAGCGCCGCGCCCTTGCGGAGATTGTCCGCCACGATCCACATATTGATGCCGTTCGGGATCGAATCGTCCTCGCGGATGCGTCCGACCATCGTCGCGTCGGTGCCGGTCGCGTCTATGGGCATCGGATAGACGTTCTCCTCAGGCGCGTCGACGAGCAGGATGCCCGGCGCCTCGCGGAGAATCGCCTTCACGTCGCCTGCCGACAGCTTTTTCTCGGTCTCTATGTTGACCGACTCCGAATGGCCGCAAAAAACCGGCACGCGCACGCAGGTCGCCGTGACCTTGATCGAGTCGTCGCCCAGGATC
>DATFWH010000212.1:0-5436 GCA_035259465.1 Binatia bacterium | reverse complement strand
TTTGATTCAGGGCACGGCACGACGTGCCCTGCCGATTTCTCACCGTACCGCCGGTAAAATCTCCTTCCCCCACAATTCGATCGCCTCGCCCACGTCGGGGCCGAGCGGGACGCCGAGCGCGATCTGCTGGAAGCCGCGGCGCGCGGCGAGGGCGAAGAGCACCGCGATAAGCTCGCGGCATTCCGCGGGCGTGCCGGCGATGATAAGGCGCTCGACCGCCTGGTCGGGCGTGAGATCGGCGGCGTAATCGACGCCGCGGTTCTCCGCGTAGGCGCGGCGCACCGCGCCGATTGCCGTTGGGTCGATCCCCTTCGATTCGAGAACGTCGTCCGGCCAGCCGGAGACGATGTGCGAGACGAAGCGCTTGGCGTGCCGCTTCGCCGCCGCGCCGTCGCGCGCGATCGACGCATTCAAGAGCATCACCTTTCTCAGCGGCTCGCCGAGCGGCGAGCCCGCGCGCGCCCTTTCCATGCGCGCGAGAGAATCCTCCATGTCGGTCGTGCCATAGAGCGTCTGCAAAGCCACGCCGTCGAAGCGGCGCGAGATCAGATCGAGCACCGCGGGCTTGAGCAGACTCGGGCCGTAGTAGAGCCGGATCGGCGCCTGCGGCTTGAAGCGGAGCGCGTAGGTCTCGGCATTCAAATGAAAATAAGATGCGAGGATCGGGATCGTCTCGCGCCGGAGCGCCTCGCCGGCGAAGAGCGTTCGCAACGCGCCCGCGAGTTCGTCCATGATGCCGAGCGGCTTTATCCGCTCTACCTGATGCGTCAGGATCGAGCGCGAGCCGGGCCCTAGGCCGAGCGAGACCTCGCGCCCCGGCGTGAGCTCGGAGATGGTCGCGAAGCTCATCGCGAGGTCGACCGGGTTGCGGAAATAAGGCACGGTGATCGCGGTGCCGAGTTTCACCGGCACGCTTGCGACGAGCGCCGCCGAGGCCGCGACGACATTGCGGTATTCGAGATTATCGTTTGTCCAGACCTGCGCGAAGCCGAACGGCGCGAGCGCGTTGCGCGCGCGCTCGGCGAGAGCGATCAGCTCCAGCAAGGAGTAGCGATTGAGGACGTGGAGCGGATAATGCAGGCCGATCTCGCCGGCGAATTTTTCGTTGGCCATGATCGGCCAGCATAGCGCGGCGGCGCCGGGTTGTCACGGTGCGGCGCGTTCGTTGACTCCCCGCCGGGCGAATGATAAAAATTTCTTTTTTGCGCCCGTAGTGAAAGGGATATCACGAAGGCCTCCGGAGCCTTAAGTCCGAGTTCGAATCTCGGCGGGCGCACCATTTTCGATTTTACAAAGACTTCTCCACTTTTCGTATCGCCATACGCGGCTCCGGAACCCTGAGCCCGAGTTCATGAAGCGCAGCACGCAAAGAATTCTCACGACCCACGTGGGGAGCCTGGCGCGAGCCGACTCCCTGCTGGCGCTTCTTCGACTCAAGGAGCAAGGCCAGCCTTACGACCGCGAAGAGCTGGCGCGGCGCGTGCGCGAAGCGGTAGCGGACGTGGTGCGGAAACAGGTCGATGCGGGCGTCGACGTCGTCACCGACGGCGAGCAGGGCAAATCGGGCTTTTTCACCTACGTCGTCGAACGATTCAGCGGCTTCGAGCGCAAGCCGCCCGCACCGGGCAAGGAGATGCGGCCGCGCTCGGCGGGCAGAGAGTACCTCGCTTTTCCCGACTATTACGCCTGGTCCGAGCGCATCGCCGCCCCGTTCGGCGGCCGCAGCGGGCGCGGGCCCGACCACGATATCTGCACCGGACCGGTCCGCTACCAGGGCCACGAGGCGGTCCAGCGAGATATCGCCAACCTCAAAGCCGCGATCCAAGGCAAGGCTCACGAGGACGTTTTTATGCCGGCGATCGCGTCTTCCTACGTGGCGGCTACTTTCGCCAACGAATACTACCGCAGCCACGAGGAGTACGAGCAGGCGGTATCCGATGCGCTGCGCGAAGAGTACCAGGCGATCGTCGACGCCGGATTTATTCTCCAGATCGACGATCCGCGCCTCGTCACCTATTATATGATGCACCCGGAGCTGAGCGTCGATGACTGTCGCAGGTGGGCGGAAAAGCGCGTCGAAGCGATCAACGATTCGCTCCGCGGCATCTCACCCGAGAAGGTCCGCTTTCATACCTGCTACTCGATCGACGTCGGCCCGCGCATCCACGAAATGGCGCTGAAGGACATCGTCGACATCATCCTGAAAATCAACGCCGGCGCCTATGCGTTCGAAGCCGCCAACCCGCGCCACGAACACGAATACCACGTCTTCGAGCGGGTCAAGCTGCCCGCCGGAAAAATCCTCATACCGGGCGTGATCAGCCATACCACGAACCTGGTGGAGCACCCGGAATTGATCGCCGAGCGCATCGTGCGCTTCGCCAGGCTCGTCGGGCGCGAGAGCGTCATCGCGGGGGCCGACTGCGGCTTTGCCGCATCCGCTCTGCGGTTCAACGATACCCATCCGAGCGTGGCCTGGCTCAAGTTCGCCGCGCTGGCGGAGGGCGCCCGCTTGGCGACCCGTGAGTTATGGAATTGAGTTTGCCGGAAGGCCCGCTGCGTCAGCGATAGAGCGCGTCGATGAATCCGGACTTGTCCAGTTCTTCGAGCAGGCTCGCGTCGATAAAATCCCTGGGGTTCGCCGTTTTGGCGGCGGGCACCCGCTCGCTCGCGTCTTTGATGATCGTCCTGAATCCTTCGATCGACGGATAGGGCTTGGGTTTCACCGCGTCGCGGAGAGTTTGATAGGCGTCTTCGATCCGCTTTTCATCTTTCGTTTGCCGGTACTTGGCAAAGGCCTTTTTGGAGACGTCGGGATTGGTCTTCACCAGGTGGATCGCCTCGACGTAAGCCTTGAGAAAGCGTCTCGCGATATCGCGCTTTCGCGCCAGCACGCGCTGGGTCGTGACCAGTCCGCTGCCTTGGTAGGGAACATTCAAGTCGCGCAGCTTGAGCAAGACCTTCATGCCCGCGCGGAGCGCTTCCAAATGGTCCGGCGGCGAGATCAGAGTCGCATCGATGGAGCCGGCGGATAAAGCCATCAGCCGCTCCGGGCTATCGCCGATCTGGAGCAGCGTGACATCCCGCTCGCTCAAGCCGTAGCGCGGCAGCACGTAGATCAGCCGCAAATGCGACGCCGAGCCGAAGCGGAAGACGCCGATGCGTTTTCCCCTGAGATCCTCGATGGATTTAATGGTGGGACGGCCCACCAGATAGTCGTCGAGCGTGTCTTGCGTGCTGGCGATCATCACCGGATCGGCTCCTTGCAGCCTGGCGGAAGACATGAGGGCGCCCGTCATCTGGCCGAAATCGACCTCGCCGGCCACCAGCGTTTCAATCGCCGCGCGGGTGTAGACGATCTCGGCGCTGATACCGTTCTTGTTTAAAAGCCCGCCGACGTCGGCAACCCACAAAACCCCTTGGCTCGGCGCAATCGCCGAGAAGGCCACTCGGACCTTATCCGCGGCAGCGCTCGGCATGGGAGACACAATCGTAAGCGCTATCGTGAGCCCAAGAATCGTCTTGTTGATGGCGGGCAGGGATCGCGGGCGGAACATCATGGCCCCCGTAGATGAGTTCTCCTCCCCTCGATTTTTAGGAAGCCTGCTTCACCGGCGGAATTTTCCAGCTGCCGTCGAGAATCGTCGGCGCTTTTTCCTTCGGCCAGTACATCCTTAGCATCAGCACGAATTTGTCTTTGGGCGCCGGCAGCCAGTTCGCTTCCTTATCCTTTCCGGGCGACTCGTTCTGGATGTAGACATCCACCGAGCCGTCCGCGTTAGTTTTGAATTTACTTCTCGAGCTCACGTTGTAGCGGTTGAGAGGATTATCGACGAAGAAATATTCCGCGTCGTACATTGTCAAGGACCAGAACGCGTCCACCGGAGGCATCTCGCCTTTGTTGAAATGCATCATGTACTTGTTGGCGCCGCTGTACGGCTTGCCTTCGGCATCGGCCTCGGAGCTCGGATAGATAGCGTCCTGCGGCCGGTTTGCGCCGAGGCCGACGGCGGTGATGAAGGCTCTCTGCAGATAGTCCGTGCCGTAGACGCCTGCCTTGGTCGTGAAGAGCCAGCCGTTCTCCATTGTGCCCGCCTCTTTGAAATGACTCATAATTTTTTCCTGCGCGGGCTTCGGCGCGTCGGCAACTGCTTTGGCAACGGCCGCATCGAGCTTCGCCGCGTCGAAGTCCTGTCCGGGAACGATACCGATCTTGGCGAGCGTCGCCACCATCGGCGCGTCCTCTGCGTTTGGCGGGTTTTTCTTTAGTAGCTCGGCAAAAAGCTTGAAGTAAGCGTTGCCGTCGAGCTTATGCACCTGCTCGCGAACAGGCGTTTTCATGTCGATGTTGGGATCGACCGTCGGCGCCTCGGGCTTGTAAGGCTTGCCGTATGCGCTCAGCGGGACCGCCGACATCTGATCCTGAAGCGCATGGACGGCTTTGTAATCGTCAGGGGTGCCCGTCGAATAAATACGGCCGAGGAGCCATACGCTTCCCGTCGGCGATTTATATTCCGTCACGCCGGCGGGAAGCGACCCCGACCAGCCCGGACCTGTTATCGCGTACTTCTGCGCACCCGTCCCGGTCGTCCGTTTTCCGGGGACCTGGAAAACATCCGTCCAGCCGTCGAGCAAGGGAAACAGCGCGTACCGGCCCTTAAGGTCTGGAATACCGATAATCCAAGGCTCCTTCGACACGTCGAGCCAGACGATCGTATATAGCGTATCGGCATTGGGCGCTGTGACTTGTTTGTCTGCAGGAGTTGGATAACTCCGCAGCTTGAGGAATTGTCCCATCGGCGCGGCCTTCCCCTCGGGAGCGGACACATTGGTCAACACTCTGCGCGTCAGTTCCATTGTGACCAGAGGATAGGCGTAGATATACGCATTAATAGCCGTCTCGAGGGCCGCTTTTTCTATCGCGGCGCTATCGTTCGCGGGCTTTTCTTTGGCCGTATCGACGGCTTCCTTTTTGCCGCATGCCGCGACGTTCAGCGTCAGCGCCGCGACGGTCACAGCCGTCAACAATCGCCAAGTCAATTGAATCTTCTTTTTCATAATTCAGCTCCACTCCCCTCCAATGCGATTTTGACTCGATAGAGCCGCCCTGCCGACAACGGCGCCTATGAAGTTTCGCGTCGTTGCGAGAATTGGGGCGCTCTATTATTTCCGCGAATTCTCTTACACGGCATGCAAGTGCAGCGGCCCAAAGAGACCTCAAGTCTATGGGGCCGTCTACATTACGGAGGGTTGTTTTCTCTATTGGACCTTGGTCCAATACGGGTTTGACCGAGATTGATTGCTACCGGTTTAAAATCAATTCCCTTCCCCCGCTCACTCCCTACGCCCCAGAATGTAAATCGCCCCCGAGCGGCCGAGCCATCGGACGTACGGGACGGCGTCTAGCGTCATCCAGTCTTCCCGCGCTCGATTCGA
>DATFWH010000211.1:0-4489 GCA_035259465.1 Binatia bacterium | reverse complement strand
CGCCAAGGCGTCGAGCCGCCTCGAGGCCGAGCCGATGAGCAAAGACGACATCTGTTTCTGGGGCTACACGTCGGGCTCGACCGGCGCGCCCAAGGGCGCGGTGCACCTCCAGCACGACATGATCACGATCACCGACCTGTTCGTGAAGCCGGTGCTCGGCATGACCGAAGACGACCTCTGCTTCTCGGCCTCGAAGCTGTTTTTTTCCTACGGCCTCGGCAACTCGCTCTATTTCCCGTTCCGCTTCGGCGCCTCGACGGTGCTCTGGCCCGAGCGGCCCGATCCGGAAAAAATTCTGCAAGTCATCGAGAAGTACCGCCCGACGTTTTTCTTCTCCGTGCCAACGCTCTTCGCGCGCTTTCTCCGCGTCGAGCGGCAGTACGATCTCTCCTCGCTGAGAATTTGCCTCTCCTCCGGCGAGCCGCTGCCGCCGGCGCTGTTCCATCAATGGAAGGAGAAGACCGGACTCGAGCTGCTCGACGTCGTCGGCTCGACCGAGGCGGCGCACGACTTTCTCGCCAACCGCCCCGGGCGCGCGAAGGCCGGGTCGAGCGGCGAGGTGACGCCGGCGTTCGAGGCGAAGATCCTGGCCGACGACGGGCGCGAGCTGCCGGTCGGCGAAGTAGGGAATTTATTCGTCAAGGGCGACGCCAACGCGCTCTGCTACTGGAACAAGCACGAGCAGAGCAAGAAGATGATGCAGGGCGAGTGGCTGAAGACCGGCGACATGTACTACCGCGATGCGGAGGGCTACTACTGGTACTCCGGCCGCTCGGACGACATGATGAAGGTCGGCGGGCTGTGGGTCTCGCCGATCGAGATCGAGAACGTATTGATGGAGCACCGCGCGGTGCTCGAAGCCGCGGTCGTCGGCCAGGAAGACCACGACGGGCTCTTGAAGCCGAAGGCCTACGTTATCCTCAAGAGCGAATTCAAAGCCAGCGACCAGCTGAAGGAAGAATTGCAGACGCTGGTCAAGAGCAAACTCGCCCCCTACAAATATCCCCGCTGGGTCGACTTCGTCGACGAATTGCCGAAGACGGTGACGGGGAAGATCCAGAGATTCCGACTGCGGTCGGGCAGCTGATTCGGAGGGCGCGGCACTTCCGGCCCGTTCACTGAACCCCGTCGATCCCCTGACTGCCGCGCACGCACCAGGCCTGAGTAAGGGCGGTCTTGGCGTTGGCGCTGTTCAAGCTGCCGCCGTTGACGACCACGATCCAGGCGTGCGTTTGATCGCTGGCCAATGTCGTGGCCGACCAGTAACTGGAAAACAAGTTGGAAAAGGGATGGCCGGCGGGCAGCCCCGGAGAGACCGTCGTGTCCAATAGACTCGCCAGCTCCTCGACCGTCGGCAGCCGCCATCCCTTGCGACCGCCGACATCCTGCTGGTAGCAATGGGCGATGGCGGCGGCCCAGGCGAAAGAGGTTGAGTCCGGCGACTGCTCCCAGACGAGCCCGGTCTCCTTGTCGAGGACCGCTTCGTTGTTGAACAGCGGCAGGACGGTAAACCGCCCTTTCGTGAAATGCTGGCTCCAGGTCGGGAAGCCCGACGCGGCCGCTGCCCACGCCGCCGCGGGGAGAGAAACCGCCAACGCGATGGCGATCCCAACGATTGTAGACAGTCGCTTCATAAAACGCCCTCCTTTATAGGGACCCCAATGAGAACCCAGGCCGCCGCTTATAGTCCAACGCTTCGCGATCTGTCAACCTTTGGCTTCCTCTCCGAAGCGTGATACAGAAGCTAGAATTTCATTCGCAGGAGACTCGATGAGCAGCGTTAAAGACCTGAAAGAAAACCTCGCCTATTCGTGCAACATTCTCGCGAACGAGGGGCACTGGGACAATATTCTCGGCCACGTCACGGTGCGCATCCCCGGCACCAACAAGGCGCTGATGAAGCCGCACGGCTTCGGCTTCGAGGAGATCCGCCCGCAGCACATCATCACCGTCGACATCGAGACCGGGAAAAAAATCGAGGGCAAGTACGAGCGCCACTCGGAGGTCTTCATCCACACGGAGATCTTGAAGGCGCGGCCCGACGTCAATTCGGTCGTGCACACGCACCCGCCGTACGCGATCGCCATCGGCGCGCTGGGAAAGCCGCTGCGGCCGATCAGCCACGAGGGCTGCATATTCTACGAAGGGCTGCCGACGTTCGATTACACGACGGCGCTCATCCGCACGCCGGAGCTGGGCGCGGAGGTGGCGAAGAGTCTCGGCAAGGCGCGCGGCGTCTTGATGAAGAACCACGGCTCGTCGGTCGTGGGCGAATCGGTCGAGGTCGCGACGCTCTACGCCGTGTTTTTGGAGAAGGCGTGCCGCATTCAGCTGCTCGCGACCGCGTCGGGCGATCCGTCGTGGACGAGCGACGAGGAGGCCGTGCTCAAGTACGAGCAGATCTACCCGCCGTTCCGCCAGAAATCGATGTGGGAATATTTCGTCCGGCGCGCGCGCAAGGTTAGAAAGTAGGCGGCTCGCTTCCTTTCTCCTTCCTCTCTTCAGCGGGCGCGCGTCTGAGCGCGAGCTCATAGAGACGTACCGCGACACGTCGGGCCCGGACGGCGAGAGTCAGCACCTTCGGCGGTTGTGGGGTGGATTTCGAGGCAGAGACTTATTGAACTCGCGCGAAAACCGCGCCCGTTGTTATCTCCTATACAGCTCCCGCACAAACCCGCTGTCTTCCAATTCCTTCAGCAGGCTGTTGTCGATGAAGCGCTCGGGGTTTTTCTCGCCGGGATATAAATCCAAAATCGCCTGCACCGCGTCGGCGCGCACGTAGGGCACCTGCTCCCAGACGCGCTCGTGCGGCGCGTAGGCCGCGCGGATCTCTTCGGGCTTCATGCGCATGCGCTTGGCGATCGCGGCGACCGCGAGCTCGGGATTTTCCCTGCCGGCTTTCAGGCTTTCGAGAAACGCCTTCAAAAAATTCAGCGCGACGGCGCGGCGCGTCTGCAAAAATCCGCGCTGGACCTCGACCGCGCCCTGGAGATACGGGATCTTCAGCGCCGCGAGATCGATCATCTCGCGGAAGCCGGGACGCGGCGGCGAGGAGAACGACGCGTCGGCGAGGCCCTGCTCGAGCGACGCGAACATCTCCGCGAGCCCGCCGTGGTGGAGAAACTTGACGTCCTTGTCGGAAAGGCCCGCGCGCCTGAGCGCGAGGCGCGCCGCGGTGTGCGTCGCCGAGCCCGGGCGCGACACGGCGAGCGTCTTGCCCTTCAAGTCGCCGAGCGTCTTCAGCGGCGAATCTTTTCGCGTCCAAAGGGAGATGACCGAGTAGTTCGGCTTCGCCGCGATGAAGACGATATCCGCGCCGCCGAGATTGGCGGCGACCGCCGACGGCCCGCCGAAGGTGCCGAACTCGACCGTGCCGCCGACGAGCGCCTGCACCGACGCGGCGCCGCGCGCCTGGATCACCTTCATGTCGAAGCCGTATTTGTCGAAGAGCTTTAAATCTTCGGCGAGCCAGATCGTCGCGTTGGTCGCGGCGATCGCCTCGTAGACGACGGCGGCGGGGATTTTTTTCTCCGCGGCGCGCGCGGGCGCGGCCGCGATAACGAGGAGAGCGAGCGCGGCGGCGAGCGTGCGCAGGGCTATTTCCCGGCGAGCTTCTTGAAGAAGCCCTCTTTTTCCAGCTCGTCGACGAAGCGCATCTCGAGGAAGTCGTCCGGCTTCATCGACTTCGCCTGCGGGTCGGTCTGCGCGACGTCGGCGATGATCGGCTCCATGCCCTTGCGGCTCACGTACGGCGGGAACGGAAGATATTCGCGGAACTGATTCCAGGTGTCCTCCGCGATCTCGGGCTCTTTCACCTTGAGCACGTTCTGGATCATCTTGAGCGCCGCCGCCTTGTCGGTCCTGAAGCGGTAGACCCCCTCGGCGTACGCGCGCACGACGCGGCGGACGATGTCCTCGTTCGCCTTGATGTAGCTCCGGCTCGAGCCGATCGCGACCGAGACGTACTCCGGCCCTTCTTTGGCGAGGTTCATCAATTCGACGAAGCCGGCCTTTCTAGCGCGGCTGTTGGTCGGCGGCGAGACCGTGCCGGCGTCGATCTGCCCGGCGGCGAGCGCGGTGAAGATGTTCGGTACTTCGAGCAGCGGCAGGACTTGATAGTCGCCGGGCTTCAACCCCGCGGAGCCGAGCGCGTAGAGCGCTGCGGTGTGCGTGGACGAGCCCGCGCGCGTGATGCCGATTTTCTTGCCGCGGAGGTCCGCGATGCGCTTGAACTCGGGCTTCGCCATGACCGAGAAAACCATGCGGTTTGTCGCGCCGACGACCAGCGCGATGTTCGCGCCCTTCAAATTCGCCTGCACCATGTTGAGGCCGTCCATGAACGAGAAGCCGATCTCGCCGGCGAGGATCGCCTGGATGCCGCGCGAGCTTGACTGGATGTGGATCAGCTCGACGTTGTCGAGACCGTATTTCTCGAAGAGCTTTTCCTGCTTCGCCATGTGCAGTCCGCTCTGCGCGCCGGTTATGGCGG
>DATFWH010000210.1:0-4289 GCA_035259465.1 Binatia bacterium | reverse complement strand
GCGCAGCAGGAGGGAAAGAACCTCCTCATGGTCGCGAGCGGGTTGAATAAAATTTTCATCAACTGGGCGATGCATAAGGAATCCGCGAAGGCCAAAGGCGTCACGGAGTCGTCTTCGCTCAATGACAAATTGAAAGCGCTGAAGGGGCTTACCATCGGCTTCACCAATCCCGGCGCACTGACGGCGCATCTCGCCGGCTTCGTCACGCGCAAGGCGGGCTTTGCTCCGCAGCAGGATGTCAACATGATCGCGATCGGCTCCGGCCCCACTTGGATCGCGGCGCTCGAGAACCGCAAGGTCGACGTCGCGTTGACCGCGCCGCCGACACCGGAGACGGCTGTGAGCCGCGGCTTCGCGATTCCGTTCTTGAGCTATACGCAATACGCCGAACTCGGCGCGCCCGAGTTTCTGATGGAAAATCTCATCGTCCGTCCCGATACCGCCGCGAAGGACCCCGAACTCGTGCGTAAAATGGCGCGTGCGGTGGTCAAGGCGAATAAATGGACGCTGCAGGCAACACCCGAACAACTAGCCGAGGCTCTTAAACCTTTTATGGCGCAGACCGATCCCGCGCTGCTGCTCTCTGGCGCCAAGGCGGTCATACCAACGATCAGTCCGGACGGTCGCACGAGCGAGCGGAGCGTGCAGGTCACGCAGGACCTTCTCGAGCAGGCTGGACTCCTGAAAAAGCGTGTGCCGTATTCGGAGCTGGTCGTAAACGAGTTCCTCCCCAAATGATCGGACGCGGCAGACTCTTCATTTACCGGCTGCTGTTTGGTCTTTTGCTGCTCGCCGTTTGGCAGGCGGCTTCGGGCAGACTGATCGATCCGTTCTGGGTCTCGCGTCCGTCGGATATTTTCAAATATCTTTGGGGCGTGTTCGCGGACGGCTCGATCTTCGGCCATCTCGCGGTCACGCTCTACGAAACGTTCTCGGGATTTTTCATCGGCGCGGCGAGCGGCATCGCGCTCGGCTTCTTTCTCGCCCGTAAAGAAGTCCTCGCGCAAGTGCTCGATCCCTTCATCGTCGCCTTCAACGGCATCCCGCGCATCGCGCTGGCGCCGCTGTTCATAATCTGGTTCGGCATCGGCCCGAACTCGAAGGTCATCCTGGTCGTCACCGTCGTTTTCTTCCTGACGTTTTTCAATACCTATGCCGGCGTCAAAGGCGTCGACATCGAGCTTAAGAATATTCTCAGGGTCATGGGGGCGAGCGAGAGGCAGATCCTGTTCAAGGCAACGATCCCAGCGACCGTCCCCTGGATCGCTACGGGGCTCAAGATCAGTCTCCCCTATGCCATCGTCTCCGCCGTCGTCGGCGAGTTCATCGCCGCGAGCAAGGGCCTCGGATATCTGATCAACTACAACACCTCGCTCTTCTCCACGACCGGCGCGCTCGGCGGAATTCTGGTTCTCGCGCTCGTGGTCGTCCTGTGCAACGAGATCATCAGCCGGGCGGAAGCCTATCTCTTGCGCTGGCGGCCGCGCGAGAACGGGGGCAAATCCAACGAGCTTTACTGAGCTTGACGGCGGCTTGACAAGGATAACCCGGGCACATAAGCCGATAAATACCCCGTTTAACTTGTTTCAGGAGGCCTAATGAGCATGCGAATACTTCTCAGCGCAGCGACTATCGCATCCCTGCTCCTTTTCTGCTCCAGCGTACAGGCGCAGAACACCGCGCGCGCCGACCTGAAAAACGCCGAGGGAAAATCCGTCGGCGCCGCCGAGTTCCGGGAAACCAAAGAAGGTGTCCTCGTCGTCCTGCGCGTCCACGACTTATCGCCGGGACTTCACGCCGTTCACATCCACGCAGTCGGGAAATGCGAGGGGCCGCAGTTCACAAGCGCCGGCGGTCATTTCAACCCCGGCCAGAAGAAACACGGCTTCAAAAACCCGGAAGGGCCGCATGCCGGCGATCTTCCGGATCTTCTTATCGCAAAGAACGGCGCAGGCCGCTTCGAGGCGGTGACCGACGCCGTCACCATCGCCGCCGGAGCGAATTCGCTGTTCGATCAGGACGGCAGCGCGATTGTCGTCCACGCGACGGCCGACGACAACACGACCGACCCCACGGGCAACTCCGGCGATCGCATCGCCTGCGGGGTGATTGAAAAAAGTAAGAGGTAAGCATAGAGTGCCGCTGGCTCGGGGGACTCAATGAAGATCGATCCCGACAAGTGCGTGGCCTGCGGCAACTGCGTGCCCGTCTGCCCGATGGGCGCGATCCACATCGATCCCGAGCTAGGCCGCGCCACGGTCGATCAGGACGCATGCGTCGAGTGCTTCACATGCTATCGCGGCATGTCGAAGGAGCACTTGAATCCCACGATGGTCCGGGCGATCCGTAAAGCGGCGCGCCTGTTCCGCTTCAGGTTCGACCCCGAGCCGGACATCTGCCCCACCGACGCGATCACGCCGCAAGAGCTCGTCTGGCCGCGGATCGTGCGGCGCGCGTTTTCCGATCCGCAGGTGCCGCACGAATCGACCGGCATCCACGGCCGCGGCACCGCCGAGGTCAAAACCAACGACGTGACCGCACGCGTGAGCGAGGGCGAGGCCGGCTTCGTCGTCGAGTTCGGCCGCCCCGGCGTCGGCGCCCGCTTCCGCGACATCGAGCGGGTGACGACCGCGCTCGCCGAATTGGGGGTCGAGTTCGAGAAAAACAATCCCGTCACCTCGCTCATGCGCGACGCCTCGCGCGGCTTGATCCGCGAGGATATTCTCGACGAGAAAATCCTCTCGGCGATCGTCGAGATCAAGACACGACTCGAGCAGGTGCCCGCCGTCTTAAAGCGAATCGATGCGCTCAAAAGCTCCGTCGACACGGTGATCGCCATCGGCGTCTCGACGCGCTGCGATGCCGGCGGCGCCGACCGGCTGCGGGAGATTCTGGCGCGCGAGGGCTATCCGGTCTATCGCGGCAAGACCAATCTAGGCCTTGGACGAGTTACAACCGCCGCTGAAAATAGCGGGCCGCAATGACGAACACGCTCCACCGCTATAGCGAGCATTACGCCGTCGACCCCGCGACCGAGCCGGCGCCGATACGCGACGATTACATCGTTTTCGCAATGGCCTCCAAAGGGCTCAACGACGACGACCTGGTAGCGAAGTACCGCGCGTTTTTGCTCCTGGCGCTGAAGCACAATCCCGTCAACATCGGCGACGCGACGCAGGGCGGATGGCTCCGGCCGCGGCGGGACATGAATCCGGCCGCGCACTGGACGCGGCAAGATCGCCCCGACGCCGAAGCGGTGATCGCCGGTATCGCCGGGCATACGACCGTCGCCGCCGTGTTCGACAACTACCAGGCCATGGAAGCGTTCGTGGAAGATCTCAAGGAGGCGGAGCTGGGAATCTCGATCAACATTAGCGCGCCGATGGACGAGGCGAAGCGCTGCTGCGAGGACGCCGGCATCGCGCGCCACAGCGTGGAGTACTCGCTCGGTTTTCGCGGTCGCGTCGATCGGCTGCCGGACGCAGCGACGCTCGAGCTTTCGACGATGTGCGGCCATGGAATGATCGCCGCCGACTTCGCGAAGAAAATGATCGATTGGGTCAAGGAGAGCCGCAGGACGCCCGAGGAGGCGGCCGGCTATATGGCGCGCTTCTGCTCCTGCGGGGTGTTCAACACAACCCGGGCGCGGCGGATTTTGAAACGAGCGTCGGGCTTGAAGGACTAGCGCCGCGCGTCCGCGGCGGAAAGGGCGAGTCATGCGAGAAAAAACCAGCGCGGTATTTCTGATTGCGATCATCGCTTTGCTGGCGTCGAGCATCCCCGCTTCGGCACAGGTGACGCTCCGCCTCGGCCACGTCGGCTTTCCGGGGTCGCTGTTCGCGCTCACCGCCGACGAATTCGCCAAAAGAGCGAACGCAGAGCTGAAAGGCAAGGTCGAAATCAAGGTCTTCCATTCGAGCCAGCTCGGCAGCGACGAGCAGATGATGCGCGGCATCAAGGTCGGGGCGCCGGAAATGTTCCTGCCCTCGACGGTCATGAGCAGCGCGGACGAAAAGTTCGGCGTCTTCGAAATGCCCTACCTGATCGTCAACCGCGCCCAGATGAAAAAGGCCGCGGATAACAAACAGCTCCAGACGCAGCTCTTCGCCGGTCTCCCCGCCAAGGGCATGCGGATCCTCGGAGTGTGGGAGAACGGCTTCCGCCACATCACCAACAACGTGCGCCCGATCGTCAAGCCGGACGATCTCAAAGGCATCAAGCTGCGCGTCCCCGGCGGCGTCTGGCGCGTGAAGATGTTCAAGGCCTACGGCGCCAATCCGAGCCCGATG
>DATFWH010000209.1:0-5427 GCA_035259465.1 Binatia bacterium | reverse complement strand
AGACCGTCCTGTATCATCACCCGAATGTGCTGGAGGCCGCGGTGATCGGCCTGCCCGATCCGGAGTGGGGAGAAATCGTGAAGGCGGTGATCGTACCGCGCCAGGGAGCTGTGCTTCGCGGCGACGAGCTGATTCAGTTCTGCAAGGAACGGCTGGCGCCTTACAAAGTTCCCAAGGCGGTTGAGATCGTCGACGCGCTCCCGCACACCGAATTGGGCAAGGTTGCCAAAGAGCAGCTAAAGAAGATGCTCGGCCGGCACTCGAGTTAGCTCCCGCTCAAAGATACCGTCGGACGTTGTCGCGATATCGGCGGTAGCTTTCGCCGAATTTTCCTTCGAGATAGCGCTCCTCGCGCCGGATGACGCCGAGATGCATGACGATGAGGACCGGTGCGAGCAGGATGAATCCCCACCAGGTGTCGAACGCGAGCGTCAAGCCCGCGTACATAAGCATAAGCGACACATAAAGCGGGTTGCGAGTGAAACGATACGGACCGGAATCGACAATCGCCGTCGAAGGGCGGTACGGGTTGACGTTTGTGCCGGCCGCCACGAGCGTGTTTCGTCCCCAGATCGCGAGAGCTACGCCAAGCGCGGTGAGCGCCAGACCCGGCCAGAAGACTCGGCCGAAAATGGGCAGCGGCTCAAGCCGGCGAAGCGCTAGCGCGATCAAAAACACGCCGGCGTACATCAACGGAGGCGGCGCAATGACTCCGGGGTTGTCGGCGGAATCGCCCACAGTTTCGTGATCTCCAGGGTTAATTCTCAGGAAGGTTTCTAACTATCGAGCTTGGGCTTCGGCAGGATGCCGTAAGGCACGCCCTCTTCGTCGAGCTCGCGGCGCTCGTCCTGCGTGGCGCTGCCGTAAATCGGCTTCTCTTCTTTTTCGCCGTGAAAGATCGCGCGCGCCTCGGCGGCGAAGCGCGGACCGACGTTCTCGAAATTCTCGTGCACGTATTGATTCATGCGCACGAGCAATTCTTTGACGTCGCCTTCCGTGAGGGCCGGCGGATTCGCCGGCGTCTCCGGCCGCGGCGCTGGCGATTGCTTTTTAACGTGGACGGCGCACGCGTGCGGCAGCTTCTCCACTTGTGTGCTGCCGCAGGAAGGGCAGGAGATAAGACCTTGTTCGGCCTGCTCTTGGTAGCCTTCGAAGCTCGGGAACCAGCCCTCGAAGCGGTGCTCGGCGTCGCAAACCAGATCGTAGACGACCATTGCCCTAAAATTTAAGGTCGGCAGGGTCTTTTGTCAAACGGCGGGTTTATGGTCGGCGATTCGAAATGGGAGCGCAAGCTATTCGATGTAGATAGGTATGGAAGGCCGCTCGGCTTTCATGAAACTGCACGTTCGGTTTTCGCTCGCCGGAAGAGATGTTAAACTCCCCTTCATATGAGCGGCGAGACGACAATTAGAATCGTCCGCGCGATTAAAGAAATCCCGCGCGACGACTGGGACCGGCTGGTGGATGGCGGCTCGCCGTTCATGCGGTGGGACTGGCTCGAGGCGCTCGAGGCGACCGGGTGCGTCGAGGAGGAGACCGGCTGGGTGCCGCATCATCTCGTCGCCGAGCGCGGCGGCGAGATGATCGGCGCGTGCCCGATGTATCTCAAGCTCCACAGCATGGGCGAATTCGTCTTCGATTACGAATGGGCGGAATTCGCCCATCGCCTCGGCATTTCGTATTACCCGAAGATTCTCGTCGGCGTGCCGTTCACGCCCGTGACCGGCGCGCGCTTCTTGACCGCAGGGGCGGACCGCCGGCCGCTCGTTCAATCGATGGGGCGGGCGCTGGCCGAGATCGCACGGCAAAATAAGATCTCTTCCGCGCATGTGAATTTCTGCCGCGAGGACGAGGCAGAGGCGCTCGCCGGGGCGGGCTTCGTCCGGCGTATCGGGCTCCAGTTCCACTGGGAGAACCGCGGCTACAAGTCGTTCGACGATTATCTCGGTTCGTTCCGCAGCGACCGGCGCAACAAGATCAAGCGAGAGCGGCGCGCGATCGCGGAGCGCGGGATTACGATCCGCGTCGTCGAAGGCGAGCAAGCGACGCGCGAGCGCCTCCGCACGATGTTCTCGCTCTACAAGGGCCACGTCGACGATCTTTATTACGGCCGGCAGTACCTGACGCGTGAATTCTTCGACGAGCTCGCGCGCCGCTTCTCGGCCTATCTCTGCCTAATTTTCGCCGAGCGCAAGGGGAAGATCATCGCCGGAACGTTCAACGTCCGCGGCGAGTCGGCGCTCTACGGCCGCTACTGGGGCGCCTTCGAGGAAGAGCCGTTTTTACATTTCAACGTTTGTTATTACGCGGCGATCGAGCACTGCATCCGCGAGGGGCTCGACCGCTTCGAGGCGGGCGCCGGCGGGAGCTTCAAGCAGCTCCGCGGCCTCGAGCCGCAGACGACGACCAGCATGCACTACGTCGCCGATCAGAAATTCGCCCGTGCGATCGAGCGGCACCTCGCTCAGGAGCGCGATCTCATCCTGCAGAAGCGCGCTCTGCTGCTGGAGAAAAGCCAGCTCAAGAAGGAAGCAGGCGAGGACTGAAATCCTCGCGCAATTTGATTTTACGCTTTGTCGGCGGATCGCCGGCGGGCGGATCCTTCCTCGGTGCCTTCGGATCGGCCGTTTCGTGCTGCGGCGCCATCCATTCGGTCTAGGCCGCGCGCAGATAAACTCAACGAACGCTCGCGCTATTACCGGCCTTTGAGATGCACCTTGTCGACGGCGAAGTCTCGTCCGGCGCCGTGGCAGACGACGCAGCTCTCGCGGCCGCTGGAAGCTGTCTGAGCCAGCATGTGGATCTGCGCCGGCTCTTTGTTGTGGCAGCCGACGCACGCGCTCATGATCGGCGACAACAGCTTCACGCTCCCGTCCGCCTGCTGAATCGGCGTCGACAGCACGCCTTCGGCAAGCGGCAGCTCGTTGGCGCCCTTTTCGTGACACTTGAGGCAATTCCTGCGGTCGCCCGGAAAGCGGACGTGGCCTAAATCGACCGGCACCGGCGACGCGGCCGGCCCGCCGTAAACGATGAACGGCTCGCCCAGATTCTCACCCGTATGAATCCGGTGGATGAGTCTCTTATAGTGGACGTTTTCCGGCGGCATCGGGCCTTTTGCGGTTTTGCGCTTGTCCGCGTCGGTGTGATTCGCGTTGTGACACATGACGCAGAATTCCGTGTTGTTTCTCTGCTCGCCGTGCGGCTGGAGCTTCAGATGGCAGGCGTTGCAGTTTTCCGTCTTGACGGCGATCCTGCGCGGCACGGCGACTTTGTCGGTGATCGGGAAATACTTCACGACGTTATGCCCGGCGTCGCGCTGGCTTTTTTCGACTACCGTTCCGCTCGGTCGTTTCACCTCGAAAAGCCGGTATCCCTGGATGCCGACCGCGCCCGACCCGGTCGCGTCGGCAGGAATCGTATAATTGAATTTGTACGTATGGATGCCGTTGCCCAGCGGCGTCGCTTTTCTCGCGTCCTCCGGCACCGCGTCTTTGTAATCTACCGTGGGCCAGGCGAGGACGAGCCCCAGGTTGCTCATCTGCGAGGCGTTGACGGGCGCGCCTCTCTTGTCCTTCAGGCTGAAGGTCACGACCGGATTCGTTCCGGGCGCGCCGCCCTCGACTTTGAGGATGTCGAAGACGATCCCCGGAAGCTGGCTCGCGTTTCCGGGAAACGTGTGCGCGCCGACGACCGACGGGCCGAATTCCGGTCCGTCCGGCGCGTGGCAATTGACGCAGGTCCCGTCGCGCGCGGGGCCGGGACTGTGATTTTCGCCCGTCCTTAGGTTGAGATCGTCGTGGCACGAGACGCAGCCGACGCTCGACGGCACCGTCTTCCAGAACGTTACTTTCGGATTGGAATGGCACGTAGAGCAGTTGCGGTACTCTTTCGGAATCGTTTCCGTCACCACCGACTGCGGGTAGACGACGCCGGAATAATCGAAGATACGCTGGTTGACGCCGACGGTGAAATACGGCTTGCCGGTTTTCACGCTCGGCAGATATTTGCCGCGGTGCAGCTTGTGCACGAAATATTTGAAATCGAGGTTCTCGCCGGTCTCGGGATCCGAGAGCTGCGAGGTGTGGCACAGCGCGCAGTAGCCGGTCTCGCGCGCGCGGCCGCCGTGCGCGCGCAGCGGATCGTGGCATGTGTTGCACGAGGCGGTCGCCGCGAGATCCCAATGCGCCTGGACCTTGCCGCCGGCGGGCACGAACTCATAAAGAGGATTGACGGCGTAGCGCCGGTTGCCGCGCGTCAGCTCTCCGCCGACGACATGCGTCGCGCCGCGCTCGAAGTTCGCCGGCAGCGCGGTCTTGAACGTATAGGTGTATGCGCCCGCTCCGATGCGGCGGAGCGCGCCGCCGTCGTCGGCCGACGGCTGCGAGGTCTCCGAGAGAGTAGGCTTCCGCGTCGCGCCTTTGTAGACGTATTCTTTCCCGGCGACTTGCGTGAGAATGTAGTTCTGGTACTGGGGCGCGCCGTCTTTGCTCGTTTTCAGCGCCGCGATCGTGAACTTGACGCTGTTGGCGTCGAGGTCGGCGAGCTCGAGCGGCGTTCCTTTCGCGTCGGCGATCTTGAACGTCACCACCGGTCGGCGATCGGCGGGAATCGCGACGCCGGTAATCTCCGCCTTGAGCCCGCCTTCGCCTGTGGTTTGTGCGAAGGCCGGCGCCGCCATGAATGCGAGAAGCGAAGCCGACACGAAAGCGCGTAGCAGCATCCTGGCCTCCAGAGCGTTTGCGATCTAGCCGAACTCATCAGTTCGAAAGTGCAACACGATCAATGGTAAGGGCAGGTTTTATTCCGAGCCTTGCCCCTTGTCAATCGCCGAGAGGACGCGTCCTGCGAGGCCCTCCTCACGGGTGTCCACCGAGTAAACTTCCTTGACAGCTAAAGGGGTTTCCTTTAAGTTTCTCTGACATCCTCCGCCCGAGAACAAGCTTGAAACTATCCCTCAAGGATATCGCCGAGCCGGTGCTGTTTTTCCTCGCGCTGCTCGTGGTGTGGGAAGTTCTGGTCAAATTCGCGCGCATTCCTTCATTTATTCTGCCGCCGCCGAAGGACCTGTACCTCGCGTTTACGGCGAAATTCTTCATTCTCGGACATCATTCTCTCATCACATTCGCCGAAGCGGTGGGCGGGTTCGCGCTTTCGCTCGTTCTCGGCGTCGTCTTTGCCGTCGCCGTGGTGTATTCGCGCCACCTTCACAATACCATTTATCCGCTCATCGTAATTCTGTATGCGATGCCCAAAAGCGCCTTCGCGCCCTTGATGGTCATCTGGATCGGCTACGGATTGTTTTCCAAGATCGCGATCGCGTTTCTCGTCGCATTCTTCCCAATCGTCGTCAACACCGTCGTAGGCCTGAAAGAGGTCGAGCCGGAGCTGATCGAGCTCGCGCGCATCAACCGCGGCTCGGCATGGGAC
>DATFWH010000208.1:0-5268 GCA_035259465.1 Binatia bacterium | reverse complement strand
TGGTATTTTTAGTTATATTGAATCATTTGTTATTTATCGGATTACGATTTCAAATCGTGATCTTCCCGTTGTTGATAATTACCATGCTTGTTCTTGGCTATTACGCTATCAGCAGGAGTTCATTTTCTCGCTTAAACGGGTTTTCATACAACCAAACTTCTTGATCATACTACTGATCGATTAACGAACCGCCACTACAAAAAGGAGACGTTATGGCCGTAACCGTCGGCAGCGGACAATTTACTTACGAAGTCGCGGAGGGCTGGGGCAAGCTGCCCGACGGCTGGACCTACAAGGAAGTCGCCGCCGTCGGCGTCGACCGGCGCGATCAGGTTTATCTCTTCACGCGCGGCGAGCATCCGGTCGTCGTCTTCGACCGCGAGGGCAACTTTCTCCGATCGTGGGGCGAAGGCGTCTTCAAGCGCGCGCACGGCGTGACCATGGGGCCCGACGACACGATTTATCTGACCGACGACGGCGATCATACGGTGCGGAAGTGCACGCTCGACGGCAAGGTGCTGCTCACACTCGGCATTCCCGGCAAGCCCGCGCCCTATCAGGGCGGCGAGCCGTTCAACCGCTGCACGCACGTCGCGCTCTCGCCCAAGAACGAGATCTATGTCTCGGACGGCTACGGCAACTCGCGCGTGCACAAATATTCGCCCGACGGGAAGCTGCTGTTCTCCTGGGGCGAGCCGGGCACCGATCCCGGACAGTTCAACATCGTCCACAACATCGTCGCCGACCGCGACGGCTACGTTTACGTCGCCGACCGCGAGAACCATCGCATCCAGGTGTTCGACGGCAGCGGGAAATTCATCGACCAGTGGCACAACATGCACCGCCCCTGCGCGCTCTACATGGATTCGGGCCGCGAGCCGCTCTGCTATCTCGGCGAATTGGGGCCGAGCATGGGCGTGAACAAAGACTGCCCCAACCTCGGGCCGCGCCTCAGCATTCTCTCGAAGCAAGGAAAAATTCTCGCGCGCCTGGGCGACATCCGCCCCGGCGAGGCGCCCGGGCAGTTCATCGCGCCGCACGGCTTGGCGCTCGATTCCCGCGGCGATCTCTACGTCGGCGAAGTCTCGTGGACGATCGCCGGCCAGCACCTGAAGCCCCCGCGCGAGATGCGGAGTTTGCAGAAATTAATCAAGCGGAGCTAAGTGACGTCCACCGCGGTGCGCGTGGCGAAGGCGAGCAGCCCGAGCGTTACGGCGGCGAGCGCGAGCGCGCTCAGCGCAAGCGACCAATGGACGCCGATGATGCTCCCGAGAACGCCGACGGTGACGCCGCTGAACGCCCGCAGGCCGAAATTCGACATGTTGAACAGCCCGATCAGCTTGCCGCGGAGGTTGGCGGGCGCGAGCAGCTGCACGAGCGTCTGCGCCATGGACAGGTAGGCCAGGTTGACGACGCCGGCGGCGAAGAGCAGCACGAGCGCCGCCACATAGCTATTCGTCGCGGCGAAGCCGGCGATCAGCAGGCACCAGACGATCGCGCAGATCGTCGCGGTGCGGACGCTCGGCCGGAGCAGCGCTTTTCCTTCGAGCAAAAATCCCCCGAGCACGGCGCCGCCCGCGTTGGCCGCGAGCAGCGCGCTGTACGCGAAGCCCTGCTTGTCGGTGCCGAGGTCGTGGGCGAACTCCGGCATCTGCGCCTGAAAGGCGTTGCCGACGAGCAGCGAAGTCGCGCCGCCGAGCAGGATCATCGAGAGGATCGTCGGATTGGTGGATGCCTCGCGCATGACGTTGACCGCGTCGCGGAGACTCAGCGCCGGGCGCGCCGACGCGGTCTTGCGATCGCGGTGGCCGGTGTACGGCACCAGCAAGAGCCAGATGCTGAGCGGCAGGTAAAGCGCGGCGTTGACAAACAATCCCGCCGAAGGACCGAGCAGGAGCATCAAGCCGCCGCCGACGGCGGGCCCGAGCAGCACGCCCAGCTGGCGCGAAGTCGCGTTCAAGCGCACCGCGCTCTGCAAATGATCGGGCCCGACGATGTCGTGGATCAAGAGCTGGCTTCCCGGGCTCCAGAGGACCCCCGCCATGCCGTGAATCACGAGCAGCACGCACGCGTGCCAGAGCTGAATCGCGCCGGTCAAGAAAAGTATCGCCCAGGCGACCGAGACGGCCATGTACATGACCTGCGCGGTCTGGATCACTCTGCGGCAGTCGTAGCGGTCCGCCATCGCGCCGAAGTAGACCGAGAACAGCAGAAACGGCGTCCAGTGGCTGATCACGGCGAAGCCGCCGAGGAGCGGCGACTTGAACGTCTGGTAGAGCAGCCAGTAGCTGATGACGTGCTCGATGTTGTCGCCCATCATCGACGACAGGTTAAAGAAGAAGTAGCGGCGGAAATCTCGGTGGCGCAGCGCCGCGAAAGAGACGTTTTCGGCGCGCGCCGCGGCGGGCTGCGGCGCGGCGGGCGAAAGATTTTCTACGCTGTCGGAAGGCAAGGAAAATTCTCCGAGTTGAAAGTAGCGAAACGCGCCCGGTCATGCAAACCCGCGCGGGTCAGCGCGGGCTCGCCGCCAGCCAGGCGGCGACTTCTTCGGCGTGTTTGTCGGGCGGGAAGACGGGATAGAAAACTTTTTCGACGCGGGCGGCGCGGAGAATGAGCGTGAGCCGCTTGATCAGCGTCATGCCGTCGACTTGAAACGTCGGCAGGCCGAACGCGCGCGTGAAGCCGAGCTCGGCGTCGCTCAGCAATTCGAACGGCAGGTGCAATCGTTTTGCCGCCTCCCGCTGGTAGTCGCTCTCCTGCGTGCTGAGGCCGAAGACATCCGCGCCGAGCGACTGCAATTCCTGGAAATGATCGCGAAAGCCGCACGATTCCGGCGTGCAGCCGCGCGCGCCGGGAATCGCGTTCCATCCCGTCGGCAGCTCGACGTCCGGCCGGCCCGTCCGCGGATAACAGTAGACCACCGTCCGGCCGGATTGCGCCGACAGGTCGATCACCCGCCCCGCGGTGGATTCGAGCCGGAGCGAGGGAACGTTCATTCCCGCAAGATGATCGCACGCGCCGTCGTCGACGGGCACGGGCAGATCGGCGGGAAGCTCGTGGATGTTGTCGGAGCGGGCCATGGGATAGCCAGTAATTTTTGTCAGCCGCTCTTCGCTTTCAGCAATTGTAAAATTTTCTCCTGCACGCCGCCGAAGCCGCCGTTGGACATTACGAGCACGACGTCGCCGCGCGCAGCGTTATCCGCGACGTAGCGGGCGATTGCGTCGGGCTCTTGGATGAGCGCGGCCTTATCGGCGCGGGAGAGGCGATTGATCTCCGCGACGACCTCATCCGCAGGCAAGCGGTCCTCGAGCGGAATTTTATCCGGCAGATATACTCCGGCGACGACGACCTTGTCGGCAAGCGCGAGCGCGCGCGGGAACTCGTGCGCGAAGAAGCGCCGGCGGCTCGTGTTACTGCGCGGCTCGAAGATGCCCCAAACGCGCCTTCCGGGATACGCGCGCTTGACGGCTTCGATCGTCTCCTCGATCGCCGTGGGATGATGCGCGAAATCGTCGATAACGGCGACGCCGCCGGCCTCGCCCTTGAGCTCCTGCCGGCGCCGCACGCCGGCGAACGTCGCCATCCCCTCGCGGATCGCTTCGGGGGCGATTCCCAAATCTTTTGCCGTCGCGTACACCGCGAGCGCGTTCATGACGTTGTGCCGCCCGATCATCGCGACCTTCACGGGCTCGTCCGCGCGGCCGTTATAGACCGGCTCGAACCAGGTCGCCGGCCCGTCGGCGCGGATGTTGCGCGCGCTCCAGCCTTCGGGCTTCTCGTCGCCGTAAAACACGACCGGGCAGCGCGCCGCCGCGGCGACTTCGCGCGCCGATTCGTATTCGTTACAGACGAGCAGACTGCCGTTCGGCGGAAGCGATTCCGTCAAGCGGCGGAACGAGCTCTTGAGATGCTCGAGATCGCGGTAAATGTCCGCGTGGTCGAACTCGACGCTCGTGAGAATCGTCTTCTCGGCTTTGTAGTGGAGAAACTTCGGCCCCTTGTCGAAAAACGCCGTGTCGTACTCGTCGCCTTCGAGCACGACCCAGTCGCCGCTCCCCTGCTGAAATCCGCCGGAGAAATTCCGCGGCATGCCGCCGATGAAAAAGCTCGGCTCGCGGCCGGCTTTGGCGAGCACCCACGCCATCAGCGCCGAAGTCGTCGTCTTGCCGTGCGTGCCGGAGACGACCAGCGAACGCTTATCGCCGATGAGAAATCTTCCCAGCGCCTGCGGAAACGAGATGTACGGCGCGCCGATGCGCAGCATTTCTTCCACTTCGGGATTGTTGCGCGACACAGCGTTGCCGACGACTACGAGGTCCGGCCGGTCGCGGAGATGCTCCGCGGCGTAGCCGCTCATCACTTCGATGCGGAGGTCCGCGAGATAGGTGCTCATCGGCGGGTAAACGTTCTGGTCCGAGCCGGTGACGCGGTAGCCCTGCGCCTGCAAAAGGCCCGCGAGCGGCGCCATGCCGACGCCGCAGACCGCGATCAGATGAATATGCGCGCCTCGCTGTAAAGTTTTCATAGTAAAGCTCTCATTGAAGCACGTTTCTCATGATGACGTTGTGAATGTGCGGGCGGAAGCCCTTGATCTTGTCGTTCGCGCGCGACGGATGCACCCGGTTCGTCAGCAGGATGATATGGCAGTCCTTCTCCAGGTCCCACCAGATCGACGTGCCGGTGAAGCCGAGATGGCCGACGGAATGCGGCGAGAAGAAACTGCCGCTGCTCGAGTTCTCCGCCGACGGCGTGTCCCACCCGAGCGCGAAGGTCGAGCCCGGCACCGATTGGTCGCGCGCGAAGAACTCCTCGACGACGGATTGAGGAAACAGCGGGTCGGCACCGGCGAGGCATTTCCTGAGCCGCAGCAAAAAACGGTGGATGTCCTCGGCGTTGGAGAAAAGCCCGGCGTGCCCGGCGACGCCGCCCATCGCGTAAGCGTTGTCGTCGTGCACCTCGCCGCACACGACGCGCTTGCGCCACGGGCAGTCCTCGGTCGGCGCGATCATCTCGTGGATCGGCTCGAGCCTCCGCGAGCGCAGCTGGGTGAGATCGATGAACGACGTCGAGCGCAGCCCGATCGCCTTGTAGATCTTGTCGTAGCAGTAGCGGTCGAGCGTCCAGCCGGTGACTTCCTCGACGGTCTCGCCGAGCAGCATGTAGCCGAGATCGCTGTAAAGCGCCTGCGCGCCCGGAGCGCTCAGCGCCTTCTCGCGGTGAATCTGCTCGAAGACGTACTGCTTGGCGGCGCGGCTCGCGATGAAA
>DATFWH010000207.1:0-5172 GCA_035259465.1 Binatia bacterium | reverse complement strand
CGCGCTTTAAAAACCTCGACCATGCCGTCGCAGAAACGCCTTTGTGCTCCGGCGCGTTCTCCCGCGCGCCGGCGAGGCGGCCGGTATAATAAGCGTAGCTATTCGTGTCCTTGTACAGCTGGACGTAAAACGGCTCGACCGGAGGAAGCTCCAGATCGATCGTGCAGACGGTGACGATCGCCGCCAGCGCCTCGGGGAGAGTTTTTACCTGCAGCGGGCCGCGCGGCCGGAACTCCGGCGGATTCGCGATCGGCACGACGCGCGGCGCCTCCGCCGTGCCGCAGCCCGCGGCAGCGAGCGCCAGACACAAAGCGAACGCACAAAGGCGTTTCTGCGACGGCATGGTCGAGGTTTTTAAAGCGCGCGCTGCGCGGGACTTCACCGTGGATTTACGCCGAGCGCGGCCGCTCGCGGCTGCAGATGTCGAGCGCGACGAGCGCGTAGATCTGCGCCGCCTTCACCATCTCGTCGATATCGATTTCTTCCGCCCGCGGACCGATGCGCCGGCCGCGCGGGCCGATCTTCACGGCGGGGATGCCGAGCTCGTTGTAAACGTTCGTGTCGGTCCAGATGCTTGCGCGATCGGGAGCCTCGAAACGGAGCTTCGACCCGAAGAGATGCTGGTGGATCTCCTCGAGCGATTGGACGACCGGCTCGACGCCTTTACCCTCGTGGCCCAGCAGCGATTTGTAGACGTCGAGCTCGTATTCGACTCCGAGAGACGCGAGCGTCCTTTCAACCTCGTGCTGGATCGTCACCGGCCGAACCTGCGGCGGCATGCGGATGTCGACGTAGATGCTGCAGACGCCGGGAAAATAGTTGGGCCGGTAGGGCGCGCCGCCTTCGATCGCGCCGATATTGACCTTCGGGAACAACGGTCCCGTGGGAGAATTGTAAATATATCGCTCCTCGAAGCTCTCGGCCCATTGCTCGATGCCGCCGATAATTTTCGTCATCTTGACGATTGCGTTGAGCTTCTCCATCGGATGTGTAGAGCGCTTGCTGCCCCATGCGGCTTCGGCCTTGCCGAAGGTCGTGATCTTGAGCTGCACGACGCCGGTCTGCGTCCAGACGATGTTCATGTCGGAGCCGTCGGCGACGACGGCATAGTCGGTGTGCATGCCGTGCGTGAGCAGATGCCTCGTGCCGGCGCCTTCGCCGCGGTACTCTTTTGTCTGCCACGGGCCTATGGGCGTGCGCGAGATCTCGCCGACGACCGCGGCGAACACGGCGTCGCCCTTGAGCTTGACGCCGCTCTTTTTGAGCGCCTTCGCCGCCATCATGAACGCCGCGACTCCGCCCTTCATGTTGGAGATGCCGAGGCCGCGGACCTTGTTGCCGGCGATCGAGCCTTTGAGCATTTCGTCCGGCTCGATGTCGGCAACCATGCGGAGGTCTTCCGCCGTGCCGGTGAAGCTCGTATCCATGTGGCCGTTGAAGCCGAGGCTGAGTCCTGTGCCGTCGCCCTTGAGCAGGCCGACGGCGTTGGGCCGGTCGACTTCGACGTCCTGGCGGACCGCTTTGAGTCCGTTTGCTTTGAACCAATCGAGAATAAATTCCGCGACCGCCTTTTCCTGTCCCGTGGGGCTGGGGAGATTGACGAGATCGCAGCCGAGCCGCGCCAGTTCGTCGCGGTCGATCTGCGCGAGCACTTTTTGCGCCAGTTCCTTGTTGAAGGCCATGGTGATTGTTCCTCTCTCGCGCAAACATACTTTTCACCCGCGGTGGAGTCAACCGACGAAGGTTGACAGCGCTGCGGCGCGCGCATAGATATACTGCGGGCCGGAAAGCATTTCGCGGAGGACGCATGGACCGATTCGAAGACCACTGCTGGAAAGACGTCGTCGACGAAGAGTTGCTGGAGATCTACCGCCACTATCAAAGAGACACCTACATCGGCGATCGCCCGGCGCTGCTCGCGATCGACCTCTACAATCTCGTCTTTCAGGGCGGCGCGCTGCCGGTGCGCGAGGTCGTCAGACAGTTCCCGAGCGCCTGCGGGGAGCACGCCTGGAACGCGATCGAGCCGACCAAGCGGCTCTTCGCCGCCGCGCGCGCTCTCGGGCTGCCGGTGATCTACACGACGGGTGAGACCCGCGAATCGGCCAAGCCGTCGCGCGTCCACGCGACCAATCGCCAGCGGCCGCAGAAAAAAGACCCCGCGGCTTTCGAGATCCACGAGGCGTTCAAGCCCGAGCCGGGCGACCTGATCGTTTACAAAGAGCGCGCGAGCGGCTTTTACGGCACGCCGCTGGTCGCGCACCTCACGATGCTCGGCGTTAACAGCCTGATCGTCTGCGGCGAGTCGACGAGCGGCTGCGTGCGCGCGAGCGTGGTCGACGCCTACTCGAACGGATTTCACACCGTCGTGGTCGAGGAGTGCGTATTCGACCGGAGCCTGCTCTCGCACAAGGTCTCGTTGTTCGATCTCCATCACAAATACGCGGACGTCATGCACCTCGACGAGGTGCTCGAGCGGATGAAGGAGCTTCCGGCCCGCCGCGGGCTGTGAGCCCGCCGACGCGCGATGGAGCGTAGCGCCTATCGGCCTTATTGACAATTACCTTCGTGCCGCGGTAGATTCCCGCCCGTCTCACCTCATGAGGGAGACGGGTTTCATGCCATTTCGTCTTCACAAAACTCTCGTCCTTAAATCCTTGCTGTGCGCCATCGCGCTGGCAGGATGTGCTCCCGCCGCTGTCCCATCGGTAAAGCCGCCGGAAAGTTACAACGGGCCTATCGTCGAGGCGCCGGTTCCACAAGCCGGAGATTTCGGAACTTACGAGGTTGCAAGCGGCACGAATTTCCGCAGTGGAGCGGAGAACGTTCTTAAGAATCCGAAGCTGAGTTTTCCCCTCTGGATTGGCAAACGTTGGTCATATGAGTTTGAAATAACGCGGGTCTCGGGCCGGAGCTTGCATCCAAAGGCTCCTAGCCGTGCAAACGACGAGTGCGAAGTCACCGCTTTCGAAAAGGTGACCGTCAAGGCGGGAACTTTTGACGCATTCGCATGTAAATGCAAATGCGAGATGGTCGGCACACCGTTAATTTGGAACGAGTACTGCGGAACGACTATCATCTGGTATGCCCCAGCCGTCAAAAATATCGTCCGGCATAAGACTGAGAGTACCGAAAGCTCTTACGAGCTGACGGCGTTCAGACTTTCAAAGCGCGGTATCGAACCGACCTCGTATGTGCCCCAAGACGCCGACGATTTCGTCGACAGAGGCAATACCTATCTCGACAGAAGAGACTATGATCATGCGATTGTGGAATACAATCGCGCCATCGAGCTTGATCCAAAGAACGGCTCGGCGTTTTTTTACCGCGCATGGGCGCGCGGTGATAAGAAGGAATACGACGGCGCCGTTGACGATTATACGCGATATATAGAGCTAAACCCGAACGACGCAGCCGCATTCAACAACCGCGGGAACATTTATCGAGACCGCAAAGATTATGATCTCGGGCTTCAAGATTATACACGAGCCGTCGAGCTAAACCCGAAATATGCGCTAGCCTTCTACAATCGCGGTGTTCTGTATGCCCAGAAGAAGGACTATGACCGCGCGATTCGCGATTACGACGAATCGATTCGTCTGAACCCGCGGTATTCCGCCGCTTACAACAATCGCGGAAACGCATACCGAGATAAAAAGGAGTACGACCGCGCGATTCAGGATTATAGCGAAGCTATCCGTATCACGCCGACTTATGCCGCCGCATTCAACAACCGCGCGTCAGCATTTCGCAATAAGCAGGAATATGAGCGTGCCCTCGCCGATTATGAGGCCGCCGCGCGGATCGACTCCAGAGTCGCGCAGTTCCGATTCATGGGCTATGTGCAGTTTTATATGGGGGATATCCCGAAAAGCGCCGAAAGAATGGAGCGTGCGGTGAAGGCCGCGCCGCAAAACGTCTACGCCGTCATTTGGCGCTATCTCACAACTGCGAAAACGGGCGACTTGCGATCGGCGGCGCGCGAGCTCGGCGACAACGCCGCGAAGCTCAGGGAAAAATCTTGGCCGGCGCCCATCGTCGATTTCTATCTCGATAAAATCGATGAAAAAGCAATGTATGCCGCTGCCCAAGACGAAGATGCCACGAAGGCATCCGAGCATGTGTGTGAAGCGAATTTCTACGCAGCAGAAGCCAGGCTGCTGAAAGGTATGACAGAACAGGCAGCAGCGCTTTTACGAACCGCGGAAAAAGACTGTCCCCCCGGGTTTCACGAAGCCCACGCTGCCCGCGCCGAGCTCAAGCGCCTTGTCCGCTGACCTAATCCTACGGGAACAACACCAAGCGTCCCAGTCGCTTTTTTCCGCCCGGCGGGCTATTATAGGGGGCTTCATGCAGCTCTCCCGGCGGGACTTTCTCAGGCTCGCTGCCCAGGCGGGCATCGCGGCGCCGCTCATCCTCAACGGTTCCGGCTGCGCGGTTCTAGGACACGACCGCTTCGACGACGAAACCGGCCTATCGCTCGGATATGTGGCCGGTGACGTAACCGCCGACGGCGCCGTTGTGTGGCTCCGCGCCGAGCCCGGCAGCTCGGCCACCATCGAATACGCCAAGGACCCGGCGCTCGCCGGCGCCGCGTCGACGGCGCCGGTCCCGATCGTCGCCGAGTCGGATTACACGGCCCAGATAACGCTTCGCGGCCTTGACCCGGCAGCGGTCTATTATTACCGCGCCGTCGTTGCCGGCAAAAAACCGGGTCCGGTCGCGCGCTTCAAGACCGCTCCTCGGGCCGACGATGCGGCCATGGTGAAATTTTGCTTCAGCGGCGACACGCGCGAGAGCTATAAGCCCTTTACGATCATGGACGCCATCGGTTCGATGCAGCCGGACTTTTTCGTGCATCTGGGCGATACCATTTATGCCGACCGCGGCGGAACCGCGTCGCGTCTCCAAGAGTTCTGGGCCAAGTACCGCGCCAACCGCGACGACGCCCCGAGCCGCAGGTTGTGTTCCCAGGCGAGCTGGTACGTAATGTGGGACGATCACGAGGTGAGGGATAACTACGATCATGAGGATCCCATCGCGCGGATCGGTCAAAGGGCGTTTCTCGACTATTGGCCGATTCGACACGACGCGGCCGAGCCGACGCGCATTTACCGCTCCTTCCGATGGGGCAAGGCGCTCGAGCTGTTTCTCCTCGACAACCGGCAGTAC
>DATFWH010000206.1:0-2314 GCA_035259465.1 Binatia bacterium | reverse complement strand
TCATCGCTACGCCGTCCGCCACCACCGCCTCTCGCCTACCGCCCGCCGTTGTCGACCAGCGCGGCGATCTCCACGTACCGGATCGTCGGGCGCACGCCGTAGAGCCCCGTGACGCGCGCGAGCAGCGCGTCGGTGAAGAACGCCTTCGCCGCCGCTTCCGAGTCCCAGACGTAGAAGTTGACGGCCTCCTTGTTCGCTGCGTCCAAAGTGAACGCCTTCGAGCGCAGGCCGGGCATGCCTTCGAAGGCGGGCTTCGCGCCCTCGGCGATCTTGCGGATCGCCGCCTCGTTGAAATCGCCGCCGTAGCGGAACGTCACGAACGTGCCGATCATCTTAATCCTCCTATCCGTTGGGCGCTCTACGCAAGGCCGGCGGCAGCGGATTGTTGCAGTTCTCGCACGCGTCCAGCATCTATACCCTGTAAATCTCCGGCCTTTGGATTTTTAAGCCATACGGCGATCCCGGTCCCACATGAAGTGACACTTCCATATTTCGAGAATTCTCGAAACGTCGAAGTATTGGCGTCCGCGGGCTGAGAGGCAGCTGCTCCTTATTTTCCCGGTAAAAATCCGTCTTACTTTCTCGCCGCGTCGACTTGGGACCGCTCGACGCAGATGCCCTGGTTGAAGCGCTCGACGGCGTCGAGCGCGCGGCCGATGGCGCTGGAGAGCTTGAGCTGCTCGCGGCGCTCTTCGCATTCGGCCTGCGTGTCGGCCTCGCCCGCCTCGACCCAGGTGCGGAGCTTGTCGGCGAAAGAAATATTATGCGGCGCGCCGCTCTGCGGCACGAGGAGCACCCAGGCCAAGAGCAGCGAGGGGTGAGGCGTAAGGCGTGAGGCGCGAGTGAAGAGAGAAGAAACGAATTTCATGAGCCCTTCTTACGTTTTTTCGACCACGTGATCGCGAAGCCATGCAGTGAATGCGGCACGCTCCATCGCGCCTGCTGCTACTTGCAAGACAACTCTTTCCTGCTCGTCCACCGACGCCTGAATCTCGAAGCCGTTGAGAAACAGAAAAACTTCCATCGCCGCGTGTCCGGTGCGTTTGTTGCCGTCTAAGAACGGATGGTTTTGAATGAGAGAATATCCGAGCGCCGCGGCCTTCTCCGCCACAGTCGGGTACAAATCACGATTGCCGTAGGTGACGCGCGGCTGGCCGAGCGCAGACTCCAGGGCGTCGATATTGAGAATGCCTGCGGCTCCGCCGAATTGCTCGATGCCTCTTCGATGTAATTCTAGAACTTCGCCTAGCGTTAAATACCGCACTAGGCGAGGCGCCGGTAAAGCTCGGCGTTTTTGCGAAGGATATGGTCGGCGGCGTGGCGAAACGATTCTTCGGGCCAGGCGAGCAGTTCTTCGATGCCGACGCGCGCGAGGTCTTCGGCCCTGAGATTAAAGCGCGCGGCGATCTCGCGCAGCTTGGCAAGGCGCTCGTCGTCGAGTGTAATCGTGAGCGTGCTCATGGATCACCCGACATTAGATTACCACCGGGACGGCAAAAACGCTAATAAGATTTTCTACCCCTCCTCTTCCCTGTAAAAATCCAGCGCTTCCATCAAGGGCCGGTCGTTCATCGAGAATAGGATCGCGGGCTCGCGCGCCGCGTTGCCGTGGCGGTGGGTCGTCCAGAGCGGGACGGTGAAGGAGTCGCCCTGCTTCCAGTCGAAGCGCGCGCCGCCGACGTCGGTGAAGCCGCTGCCGCGGAACGCGTGGTAGATCGCGGTGCTCGTGTGGCGGTGCGCCTTGGTGGTCTCGCCCGGGCGGAGCATCTGGATCTCGCACGAGAACGTCGGCAGCGTCGGGCCGCCGGTGAGCGGGTTGACGTAGCGCAAAAGTAATCCGTCGTGCGGGTCGCCGGGCGTCTCGCCGAGCGCCTTGAGCGCCTTTTCCGTGTCCTCCCATTTATAGCGGTAGGGCGGCGGCTGCTTCGAATCCGTTTTCATCCACGCGGGGCGCGCGAGGCCCAATTCGTAGCGCGAGGCGTCGACCGGGCGCGTGAGCGGCTGGCGGTCGGATGAATATATTTCCGCGAAGCCGATCTCCAATAATCCCATGAGCGGCGCCTCGATGCCGTCGAGCCAGACGATCGGCTGGTCCGAGCCGTTGTAGTGGTCGTGCCAGCTCCGGCTCGGCGTCGTGATGAAGTCGCCCGGCTCCATCGGGAACGGCTCGCCCTCGACGGTCGTCTGCGCGCCGCCGCCCTGGACCACGAAGCGGATCGCGCCCATCGTGTGGCGGTGCGCGCGCGCGACTTCGCCCGGCTTGACGAGCTGGACGCCGAGCGCGAGCGTGTGCGTGGTGCGGACTTTGCCGATC
>DATFWH010000205.1:0-8156 GCA_035259465.1 Binatia bacterium | reverse complement strand
TTTCATCGTATTCACCGACACATGCGTCGCGCCGAGCGCTTTCCACGCCGATACGGCGGCGCGCCACTTATCCGGATCTCCGCCGGCGACGCTGACGCGTCCTTCGATGCCGATCCTGGACGGATCTTGGCCGGTTTCTTTCGCGTAGCCTCTGATTTTTTCTATCATCGCGCGCACCTTGTCGCCGGGCTCGGCGAGCGGAAACCAGCCGTCGCCGAGACGCGCCACGCGCCTCAGCACGGGCTCGGCGTTGCCGCCGAACCAGATCGGGATCGGCCGCTGCACCGGCAAGGGATTGATCCCCGCGTCGGTGATCGTGTGCCAGCGGCCTTTGAAGGTCACGAGCTCCTTTGTCCAGAGCAGGCGCAACACTTCGATCTGCTCTTCCGAGCGCTTGCCGCGGTCGTTGAAATTTTCGCCGAGCGCCTCGTACTCGATCGGGTTCCAGCCGATGCCGACGCCGAGGCGGAGGCGTCCATTGCTCAACACGTCGACGGCCGCAGCTTGTTTGGCGACGAGCACGGTTTGCCTCTGCGGCAGGATGATGATGCCGGTCGCGAGCTCGATCTTCTCGGTAACCCCGGCGAGATAGCCGAACAGCACGAACGGCTCGTGAAAACTGTCTTTGTGCGTGTACGGCGGCGTCCAGCCGGGACGGCTCGCCGGGTTCGCGCCGACCACGTGATCGTAGACGACGAGATGTTCGTAGCCGAGACCCTCGGCCGTTTGCGCGTAATCGCGCACCGCTGCCGGATCGGAGCCGATCTCGGTCTGTGGGAAAATGACGCCGAATTTCATGGCGCTGCTCCTTACGGCGCGACGATTTGCGGCGAGAGAATTTTTTCCTCGAGCCACGCCGTCAGATCGGCGAGGCTCTTCGGGCTGATCTCGTGCGCCATGTCGTATTCGCGATAGGTGACTTGCGCGTTCAGGCCGCGGAGCATCTCGATGGAATCGCGCGCGCGGCCGATCTCGATCAGTTCGTCGAGCGAACCGTGCTGCACGAGGATCGGCGGCAGCGGCGTCGATTCGCTTTGCGAAAAGACGCTAAACAGCTCCTTCGGGAGCCACGAGCTCTGCACCGCCACGCCCGCGAAGCGCTCCGGCTCGGCGAGCGTGAGGCCGTAGGCCATCACGCCGCCCTGGCTGAAGCCGAGCACGGCGAGCTTCTTTCGGTCGATTGGATAGCGCTCGATCGCGGTGTCGAGAAACGCGCGCAGTTTGTCGCGCGCCGAAACGATCGCCGGAACATCCGGCGGCCTTCCCATCGTAAGCGGAAACCAGCCGTAGCCTACCGCGTGCGGCCCGAGCGGGACTTCAAGAGGTCCCTGCGGGCAGATCACGAGAAAGCGGCCGCCGGCGAGATAGGGCGCGAGACCGAGCAGGTCCTGCGCGTTGGCGCCCCAGCCGTGGAGCGCGAGGATAGTCGGATGCGGACCGTCGCCGGCCGGCTCGAAAATCGTATGAACGAGCTGCATGCGCTTGAATCTTGCACACTCCGCAGGATTTTGGAACGGATGGCGCTCGCGAAGATGAGATTATAATCTAAGGCCATTCCGTATGCTCTTCGTCGCCGACAAAATGCTCGGGCGTCTCGCGCGCTGGCTCAGAATCATGGGGCAGGACGTCGCCTACGGCCCGGAGCTTTCCGGCGCCGGGCTCTTGCGCGCGGCGCGGCAGCAGGGGAGGCTGATCCTCACGCGCGACCGCACAGTCGCGAAGCGGAATCCGCCGCCGTATCTCATGATCCGGAGCGACCATTTCCGCGAGCAGCTGAGGCAAGTGATCGAGGAGTGCGCCCTCGACCCGCTGAAAGATGCATTCACCCGCTGCGCCGAATGCAATACCGCTTTGGAATCCGTCGCTAAAAGCGCGATCGAAGACAAGGTGCCGCCGTATGTCTTCGCGACGCAGCAGGAATTTTCTTTGTGTCCCGGCTGCCGGCGTGTTTACTGGCCCGCTACGCATCAGGAGCGGATGCTCGACGAGTTACAATCGCTCAGTCGGAAATAGCGGTTTTTCACGGGGAAAGTGGCATTTGAACCGGGCGTATGCTAATAAAATTGACTTGCGCCCCGGAGATTCTGCCGGGATGCGCAAGCGAAACATAGACCTGGAATATTCCCCGGTAGCTCAGTCGGTAGAGCGGGTGACTGTTAATCACTAGGTCGGGGGTTCGAGTCCCTCCCGGGGAGCCAAATTTTATGAACCTCTACCTTGAATCCATGAATGTGCAGGTCAGCATACCCACGCTTATCTGAATTCTCGAAAATAAATGAGCACGGGTGAAGCTATGAAGCATAAATGGATATTGATTCTTGTGTTGCTTTGTAGCGTGTTCTCCATTGAGGCACCGCGGCCAAGCATGGCCCAGCAGCCGATTCGCATTGGCGCCTCCATCGCCATCTCCGGGCGAGATGCTGTCCAGGGCGGCTATGTCCGTGAGGGGTACCTGCTATGCCAGAAACATGTGAATGAAAAGGGTGGACTTCTCGGGCACCAACTTGAGTTCGTGATTCGCGACGATGGCTCCGATCCGAAAGGGGCCGCCGCTCTCTATGAGACGCTTATTACGGGGGACAAAGTGGACGGCGTCATGGGACCGTACGGTTCGGCGATGACGGAAGCCGTGGCCGATGTCACGGAGAAACATCGGAAGCTCATGGTAGCGCCGGCGGCAGGTACGAGCTCGATTTGGGAAAAGGGGCGGAGATACCTCATCATGGTGCTCTCGCCGCTAGAGGCTGCTACGGAAGGGACGATCGATCTGGCGGCGCGCAACGGGCTCAAGACGATCGCCTTGATCAACGTGGATACGCTCCCCGCAAAGGCGGTGGCCAAAGGCGCAATCGAGCTCGCGAAAAAGAAGGGCCTCGAGGTAGTCTTACACGAGACGTACCCGGCGGGCACTACCGATTTCTCTGCGATTCTCAACAAGCTCAAAGCGGCGAAGCCAGATGCCCTGGTGGCGAACTACGTTCCGGCCGAGGTCGTCGCTATCACCCGCCAAATGAGGCAACTGGACGTGAACGTCAAGATGCTCGGCGCTACACCTGGTGCAAGCTTCGTTGATTACTATAAGGGTCTCGAAAAAACCGCGGAGTTCGTCTACGCCGGCTCGTACTGGGACCCCAGCCTTGCCTATCCCGGCAACCGGGAGTTCGTTGCGGCGTATCGGAAGGAGTTTAACCACGATCCCTCCTTCCTCTCTCCAGCATCTTATGCCGGCTGCCAGCTCTTTGTAGAGGCGGTGCGGCGTGCCGGCAGCCTAGACTCCGACAAGCTGCGGCAGGAATTGCTGAAGACGAAAACGAGGACCGTGTTCGGTGACTTTGCGGTCGACGACCGCGGCTTCCAAATCGGTCACAAGGCGATCACAATTCAGTGGCAGGACAGCAAACAGGTGGTGGTCTGGCCCGACGAGGTGGCGACCGGCAAGCCGAGATTCCCGATGCCGGCATGGACCGGGCGGTAAAGTTTTTGCCAGCTGCGGATCAGTTGATTATAGCTAAATCTTTTTATTGAAGGGTGAGGTGATGGCGCGAAAAAAAGTCGTAGGCAATCCGACGCCCCGTGTCGAGGGTGAGTACAAAGTCTCCGGCAAGGCGGTGTACGCGGTCGACGTGGTTCTTCCCGGCATGGTGTGGGGAAAAATTCTCCGCAGCCCGATTCCTTACGGCCGCATCAAGCGGATCGACACGAGCCGCGCGCAGAATCTACGCGGCGTGCGCGCGGTCGTCACCGGCGAGGACACGACGGGCCTCAAGATCGGGCGCAAGCTCTACGACATGCCGATCCTCGCTGACGGCATCGTCCGCTTCATCGGCGAGAAGGTCGCCGCCGTCGCCGCAGACACCGAGGAGATCGCCGAAGAGGCTGCCGGCCTCATCGACGTGGAATACGAAGAGATTGATCCGGTGCTCGATCCGCTGAAGGCGATGGAGCCATCGGCGCCGATTCTCCATCCCGATGTGCAAGGTTACAAAGGGCTGCCGAAAAAGCTCGACGCGCTGTCGAACGACTTCATATACGTCACCTGGAAGAAGGGCGATGCCCAGGAAGGCTTCCGCCAGGCTGACGTGATCGTCGAGAATACTTTTTATACCAACCAGGTCCACCACGCCTACATCGAGCCGCACTCGTGCGTCGTCAGCACGGCGGCCGACGGCTCGGCGGAGATCTGGGCGTGCAGCAAGGTGCCGTACGCCATTCGCGAGCAGGTCGCGAACGCGCTCAAGCTGAGCCCCGAGAAGCTCGTCGTCCATCCGTGCTATATCGGCGGCGACTTCGGCGGCAAGGGCGATTTCATGGACGTCGCGCTCGTCTACGTCATGTCGAAGAAGGCCGGAAGTCCGGTGAAAGTCGTGATGGATTACGACGAGGAGTTCGTCGCCGGCAATCCGCGCCACGCCTCGGTCGTGCGCGTCAAGACCGGCGTCAAAAGAGACGGGCAGATCGTCGCGCACCACATGGACTTCGTCTTCGACAGCGGCGCCTACGGCGCGTTCAAGCCGAACGCGTATCTTAACGGCCCGCACGCGTCGGCCGGCCCGTACAATATTCCCAACGTTTTCATCGAAGAGCACATGGTCTACACGAACAAGATCCCGTGCGGGCACATGCGCGCGCCCGGCGATCCGCAGGGTTTCTTCGCCAACGAGAGTCAGATGGACCTCGTCGCGAAAAAGCTCGGCATGGACCGCATCGCGTTCCGGCGAAAAAATTTGATGCACGACGGCGATACCGATCCGACAGGCGAGAAGATTGGCTACATCAAGACCGACGAGACGCTCGACCTCGCGCTCAAGGAAGCGGGCTACAATAAGGCCAAGCCGAAGAACGTCGGGCGCGGCGTCGCGCTCGTGCAGTGGACGCCGAACGGCGGCTCCGGCACTGTCGGCATCAAGATCGACAAGGACGGCCTTGTCACGATCTCATCGGCGATGCTCGATCAGGGCGCCGGCACCTACACGCTCCTTTGCGAGATCGTCGGCGAGGAGCTGCAGATTCCGCTGAGCAAGATTAAAACCGATACGCTCGACACCAAGACCGGCAAGCCCGACACCGGCGTCGGCGCGAGCCGCGCGACGCGCGTTTACGGGAACGCAGGGTATCAAGCCGCCGTCAAAGCGGCGGAAGCGCTGAAGCAGGCGGCGGCCGCACGCCTCGGCGTCGGCGCCGACGAAATCGTGCTCGCCGACGCCGCCGCGCAGGCGAAGCGCGGCGGCAAGCGCGTGAGCTACGCCGATCTCGCGAAGGCGAACGGCGGCGCGATCGCCGTCGAGGCGACCTACAGCGATACGACGAAAATTCACGAGGCGTCGATGTGCGCGCAGGTCGCCGAGGTCGAGGTCGATCCCGAGACCGGCCAGGTAAAGCTCAGGAAATTCACCTCCGCGCACAACACCGGCACGGTCATCAATCCGCTCATGCACCAGGGTCAGATCGAGGGCGGCGCGATGATGGGTATCGGCTACGGCCTCATGGAGCATCTCATGATCTCCGACGGCAAGGTGACGACCGCGCACTTCGGCGATTACAAGATCCCCACGGTGAAGGACGTCCCCGAATTCAAGACGGCGATCGTTCAGAAGCCGAAGGGCGCGGGGCCGTACAACAGCATGCCGATCGGCGAGACATCGAACATTCCCGTCGCGGCGGCGATCGCCAACGCGGTCGAAGACGCGATCGGCGTGCGCATCAATTCGCTGCCGATCACGGCGGAGAAGATTCTCACGGCGCTGCGCGGCGCGTAAGACGATTCACGACATCGCGCAAGCTCCCGTTTAAATAGCCGCCGCTAGATTTTTTCCTGTCCCTCCTGTAGGGAAGGTTTCATGGGCGAAAGCGGAAGACCCCTCGAGACCGTTTCCATGGAGTCGCTCGTTCCGCAGTGGCCGAAAGACAGCGCCTCCTCCGCCCACTGGATGCACGCCGAGCAAAGCCCGCGGCGGGTGCGCGTCGTCTACGGTGGAAAAACGCTCGCCGACACCAAGCGCGCGGTGCTGCTCCGCGAAGCGAAATGCCTGCCCGTTTACTATTTCCCGCAACAAGATGTTCGCATGGAATTCATGCAGCCGTCCGGGCGCCGGACACGCGACGAGCATAAAGGCGAGGCGGTATTCTGGACTGTGCGGGCCGATTCCAAAATTACCACGGACGCCGCTTGGCGCTATTCCGATCCGCCGCCGGCGTGCGCGGCGATCAAAAACTATTTCGCCTTCGAGTGGAACGCGATGGATGCGTGGTACGAGGAGGACGAGGAGATTTTCGTCCACGCGCGCGATCCGTACAAGCGCGTCGATGCGATCCGGAGCGATCGCCGCGTGCAAATCGCGGTCGCGGGCGAGGCGGTCACCGACACGCGACGGCCGACGCTCGTTTTCGAGACGGGGCACCCGGTGCGCTATTACATCCCGCTCGACGACATTCGACGCGATCTTCTCGTCGAAAGCGAAACTGGCTCGCGCTGCCCCTATAAGGGCATCGCGTCGTATTGGTCCGTGAAAGCCGGCGGTCAAATCTATCGCGATCTCGCCTGGAGTTATCGCGAACCCATTCCCGAATGCACCAAGATCAAAGGCCTCGTCTGCTTCTTCCAGGAGCGCGAGGCGGTGATCACCGTCGACGGCGAAGAGCTGCCGCGGCTCAGCACTAAATGGTCGCGCTCGTAACATGAGAGTGCTCTACTGGGACGGCGGCGACCTCAAATTCCGAGAAAATCATCCGGAGCCGCAGACGACGGGCGGTGAAGCCGTCGTGCGCGTCCGGCTGGCGGGCATTTGCTCGACGGATCTGCAGATCTTCCAGGGCTACATGGGCTTTCGCGGCGTTCCCGGCCATGAATTCGTCGGTGAAGTCGTGAAAGGCGCGCCGGCGCTCGCGGGCAAGCGCGTCGTCGGCGAGATCAACTTCGGCTGCGGCTTCTGCGAATCGTGCCGCCGCGGCCTCGCGCGTCATTGCCCCAAGCGGCGCGTGATGGGTATTCTAGGCGCCGACGGCTGTTTCGCTGAGTTTGTAACGGTGCCGACGCGCAATCTGCACGCCGTGCCGGAAAATATTTCGGACGAAGAGGCGGTCTTCACGGAGCCGCTGGCTGCGGCGTTCGAGATCCTGGAGCAAGTCGAGGTCGACTTCACGCGCGAGGTTCTGGTGCTGGGCGACGGCAAGCTCGGCATTTTGTGCGCCCAGGCGCTCGCCGTCACCGGCGCGCGAGTGACGCTCGTGGGAAAGCATGCCGATAAGCTCAAGCTCGCGAAGAGGGCCGGCGTGCGCACGGTTGTGCTCGCCGACTGGAAGCCAAAATTGTTCGACATCGTGGTCGAAGCTACCGGCTCGACCGCGGGCCTCGAGGCCGCGCTCGCAGCCGTGCGCCCGCGCGGCACGCTCGTGCTCAAAAGCACCGTCGCCGGCGAGCACAGTCTCTCTCTCGCGCCGCTCGTCGTCAACGAGGTGACGGTCGTCGGTTCGCGCTGCGGCGTTTTCCCGCCCGCGCTGGAGGCGCTGGGGCGGAAGAAGATCTCCCTCACGCCGCTGATTGAGAAGATTTACCCGCTCGCCGACGGCGTCGCCGGCGTAAGGCGTGCGGCGCAGCGCGGCGCGCGCAAAGTCCTGCTAAAAAACTAGCCAAACCCCATTTCATCCATTCGTAATTGACTTTTCACACTAGCCTTTGGTATATAGGGCCGATTTATCTGCTCTAACATCGGAGGGCCGGCCTGTGAACTACTCCCAACCGCTCCCGCTTCGCTTCGATGACAATCTCTTCACCGCGTGGGAATCTGTCCGGCAGACGCCGCTGCTCGGGGATCAAGGACAGGAAATCTTTGCACGGTTCGCCGCCGCTTACGCCAAACTCCAGACCATGCCGCGCGGCGCGCGGCGCGCGCTGCAACGAAAGCTCGCGCGCTCAAATGTTTTCGGCATCTCTGCTCGCGCTCGGCGCAACCTCGCCGCGTCCATCGCCGGCGCGGCGCTTCTGCTCGCGCTCGCGCAGGGAGTTCACGCGGCGACGATCACCGTCAACACGAACATTGCGAAGATCGCCGCCGACGGCAAGTGCTCGCTCGTCGAGGCGATCATCAATGCGAACAATGATGATCAATCGGGCTCAACCGACTGCACCGCGGGTAGCGGGCCGGATATGATTGTTCTGC